>JAEEKZ010000046.1 GCA_016288635.1 Caryophanales bacterium | reverse complement strand
CCAGATGTAATACTTGGCTGTGCCGGTGATACTCCAACTTTAGAAGTAATTGCGGCATCAAGTATCTTAAAGAGATTTATGCCAGATTTACATTTTAGAGTAGTTAACGTAATTGATTTATTTAAATTACAGTCAAGTAATAAACATCCACATGGATTAGATGATGCTGATTATGATGCGTTATTTACAAAGAATAAACCTATAGTATTTAATTTCCATGGATATCCATCATTAATTCATGAATTAACATATAATAGAAATAATGATAACCTACATGTTCGTGGATATAACGAAGAAGGATCAATTACAACACCATTTGATATGCGTGTTCAAAACCATATAGATAGATTCCATATAGTTCTTGATGTTTTAAAATATACAGGATTACATAATCCTGACTTAGAGAATTATTGTAATTCAATGTTAATAAAACATAAGAGATATATTGTAGAAAATGGCATAGATATTCCTGAAGTAAGAAAATGGAGATATGACGAGTCTACTGAATTAGAAAAATATTTAGTAGATGCTAAAAATAAAGTTACTTTGAAATCATTATATAAACATGAAATGAAAGGTACATTAACTGTTCCTCTTGGATTATCTGAAACAAGAGAGGAAACTCTAGACATTACTAAAGTATCTTGTATGTTTGTTGGCGGAGAAACAGGAACAGGAAAATCAATGTTCTTAAATTCAGTTATGACTTCATTATTAATTAATAATACGGATATTAATTTCTATTTAGCAGATGGTAAAGAAATAGATTTAAAATATTATGAAGGAATTACAGCAGTAAAGCATTTTGCTACAAATAAAGAAGATTGTAAAAAGATGTTATGTAAAGTTCATGATATTCTAATTAAGCGTATTAGTTTAGAAAAGGGACTAGAATTAAAGAATATTGTTGTAATAATTGATGAAGTAAAAGAATTCCTTGATGAAGATGGATGGAAGATGATTAATGATTTCATTACTCTTCAAAGTTGTAAATATAAAATACATATATTCCTTTCATCAAGTGATGTAACTGATTTAGATGTAAAACAAGTTGAATTTAAAATGTCATTTGATTTATCATCTAAAGAACAAAGTCAAAATATAGGAATAAAGGATGCTAATACATTAGGTGCTCCTGGAAGTGCTATATTTAAACACAATAATAAAGTTATAAAATTAACAACTCCATATTTAAGTGACTTAGAAATAAAAGATATTTTAAGTGCTTTATAGTATAATATTTTTAGTAAAGGAGTAATAAAAGGGTTAGAACTAATATTTTAATAAAATAATTAGTTCTTTTTCTCTTTAAGAAATAAAAGAAAAAAAGAAGATAATATGATAGAATAAACAAAGGAGTGATCTTATGTTATTAGAAGTTAATCCTAATCTGATTACTATTAAAGGATATAGTTTAAAATACTATACGTTATTTATATTAATAGGTGTATTAGTTGCCTGGATGATGTTTGTAAAAGAGGGAAAGAAACATGGTAAAAATGATTCATTCTTATATGATGTTGCTTTCTGGACTGTATTATGTGGCATTATTGGTGCAAGACTATATTATGTAATATTTAACTTTTCATTATATAAAAACAATTTAATGGATATATTAAAGATTTGGGAAGGTGGACTTGCTATTCATGGCGGGTTAATTGCTGGTTTTGGCGCTTTATTTATTGTAACTAAATTGCATAAGGAAAGAGTAATCGATTTAACAGACTATGCAGTTCCTGGAATAATATTTGCTCAAGCATTGGGTAGATGGGGGAACTTCTTTAATGGAGAAGCTCATGGCGTTGCAACTACTTTAGCAAAATTAAAATCTTATCATTTTCCTAATTTTATAATTGAGGGAATGTATATAGATGGAAATTATTATATTCCAACATTTCTTTATGAATCTGTATGGTGCTTATTAGGGTTAATAATTATTTTAATTGTTAGAAAATTTAAATTAGTTAAAAAAGGAATACCAACAGCAATATATTTAATGTGGTATAGTATAGGTAGATTCTTTATTGAGTCTTTGAGAACTGATTCATTAATGTTAGGAACATTTAAAACAGCTCAAATTGTTTCACTATTAATGTTCTTAATAGGATTGGTAATTTTATTAATAGATTTATTTAAGACTAAGTATGAGAATTTATATAATGAGGAATAATTATGTATGATGTAATAATAATTGGAATGGGAATATCTGGAATAACGGCGGGAATATATTTAAAAAGAGCAAATAAAGATATTATGATGTTTGATGGTAAAATGCCTGGTGGTTTACTAAATGAAATATCAAGTATTAGTAACTATCCTGGATATATAAATATATCTGGATCAGAACTAGCAGAAAATTTGTTTAATCAAATAAATGTTTTGAATATTCCTTATAAATTAGAATCTATAAAAGACGTTAGAAAAGTTGATGATTATTTTGAAGCGGAAACATCAAATGGGGTATATAAAGCAAAAAATGTTATTATAGCTTGTGGAAGAACTCCAAGAAAATTAGGATTACCTAATGAAGATAAATTATTAGGTCACGGAATAAGTACATGTGCTTTATGTGATGGATTCTTTTATCGTGGAAAAGATATTGCGGTTGTAGGATCAGGAGATTCTGCATTACAAGAAGCATTATATTTATCTAATATAGTAAATAAAATATATTTAATTGTTAGAAAAAATAAAATGAGGGCTTCTTTGTCTCTACAAGAGGCTATAAAAAACAAAGAAAATGTTGAAATAGTTTATGAAAGTACTATAAAAGAGATTAATGAAATAAATGGTCAAGTTGACAGCATTGTTTTAAATACCGATAGACTAATTGATGTAAATGGTATATTTATTTACATTGGTTTTGTGCCAAATAATGACATTATTAAGAAATTTGACATATTAGATGAAAATGGATACGTAAAGAATATAATTACAGATGTAAAGGGATTATATGCTGTTGGTGACATTGTTAAAAAAGATGTAAATCAATTAGTAGTAGCAGCAAATGATGGAGTGTTAGTAGCAAATCATATAATAAATGATTAACGGGGGAATTGTATGGACAATATAGTTTTAATAAATGGTACATGCTTTCATTTAATAGATAAAGAGATAAAAAAACTAGTTGGATTAAATGAAAATATTATTAGAATTAGATATAATAATAATATTGATGAAATATTAAATGAGGCTAGTTATTTCTCACTGGATAACGCTGTAAAAATTATTATCGTAGAGGCTAAAGATCTTTTTGGAAAATCTAGTGATGATTTAGATAAGATAGTTAGTTATTTAAGTAATTATAATGAATTTTCTAAACTTATTTTTATTGCTTCTAGTGCTGATGCTAGGTTAAAAGCAGTAAAACAAATTAAAGAAAATTTTAAATATATAGATTTTCCTAAAGTGGATTATAGAAATGTATATACATATATAAATAATTATTGTTCTGAATATAGTTATAAACTAGATTTTAAAATTGGTGGTTATTTAGTTAACTTGTATGGATTAAATTTAGATTTGATTTTTAATGAGTTAGATAAATTAATGTTATATTACAATAAACCATGTACTGTTAAGTATGATGATGCTGTTGAAATAATTTGTAATGTGTTTGACGACAATGTATTTCATTTTACAGATGCTTGTATTAATAAAAATATGGATAAAGCTTTAAAACTTTACAATGATTTAAAGGTTTATAAAGTTGAACCATTCTTTCTTGTGATAGCTTTATCTAAAGAGTATCGTAATATCTTTTGTGTAAAGAAGTTGGTTCAAAGTCACATGGATATTAAGGATATTATGAAAGAATTGTCTTTACAAGATTGGCAAGTAAATAAATTATATGAAGTTTCATATAATTATAGTGATCAGGAATTACTAAAGAATATAAAAATATTAGCTGATTATGATAGAAAATTAAAAACAGGCTTAATAAACAAAGACGTCGCAATAGATTGTTTATTGTTAGATTTATTTAATTAAAAAAGAGATTATTTAATCTCTTTTAATTTTTCAGTATTTTTAAAATTTATTTTGGCGTATTGGTAAAGAATATTAAATCCTTTTTGTTTAACTAGTGCTTGTGCAAAATTATCGGCATCTACGCCTGCGCCTAGTGGTACTGTTGCTCCAAGTTCTTTACTAATTTGATTCATTTCTCTTAAGAATAAATATCTTGAAATAATAGATGCTGCTGCAACACTATATACTTGGTGCTCTGCCTTTGTTAAGAAAAGAATATTTGTAATTTTCTTAGAAGCATCACTAATATGTTCAAAATATTTCTTGGGATAAACAAATTGGTCAATAACAATTTTACCAGGTCTAATATTTGGATTTTGCTCAAATAGTTTAACTAAGGCTTTGTTATGAAGAACAGCTTTAATTTTGTTCATATTTTTATCTTTTAATTCATTATATTCTTTATTAGATAATTTTAATGTTACATATGGAATTTCTTTCATTAATTCTGGGGCTATTTTTTTAATTTTATCGTCGGTTACTTTTTTAGAATCGTTAACTCCTAGTTCATTCATTAAACCAAGTTTTTCTTTTGGTACAAATGTTGCTGTTACAATGATTGGACCAAAGTAATCACCTGTTCCCACTTCATCTGATCCGGCAGTAGAAATAGTTTTTAAATATCTATTTTCTATTTCTTCTTTTGTTTTTTCTTTTTTCTTTTCGCTTGAATCTTTAATTTCTATATCTTTACCATTTAAGTTTCTTTCCATGGTTCTCCAGATATCAACATCTATATCGGCACTAATGCCTTGAAACATAACTTTTCCAGATTCATAAAGCGTTACTATTGTATCAGCATCTTGAGCTTGAAAAACAGCATATGGGGGAGTTTTTTCTTTTTTTAAAGGCTCATAATATGCTATCATTTTCTTTTTTACATTTTCACTTGGTTTAAATACAAAAGTCATTTTTCTCACCACATTAATAATAACATAATATTCTTCCTTTTTCATTAAAAATAGTTTATAATGAATGCTAGGAGAAGAGGTTAAAAGAGTGAATATAACTGACTATGTAATACTGGGATTAATTGGTATTTTTGCTTTAATGGGAATAGTAAGAGGAATAAGAATAAGTCTTGTTAGAGTGATTGTAGTTGTAGTAGCCATAATAATAGCTTATGTTGTAAAAGACTATGTTGTTGAGTGGTTAATTGAGTTTATGCCATTTTATTCTTGGCAAGATCCATTTAAAAGTATCCCAACAATAAATATATTATTTTATAATGCAGTTGCCTTTGGAGTAATCTTCATTGTTATTGCCGCTATATTAGCAATAATTACCAGTGCCGAAATATTTGATTATGTATATAATTCAAAAGCAATATATATTGTTTTGGATAAATTATTTGGTATGTTAGTCGGTGCTGTTGAAGGTTTATTTATGGCATTTGCAGTTGTATCTATTTTATCTCAACTCGCTCCAACATTTATGTTAGTATTTGAAAGTAAATATGGTGATGTAATTTTAGAGAGAACGCCAATAGTAAGAAATGTACTTGCGAAATCTACAAATGCTTCAGAAGATATCTATACTCTTGTTGATAAATATGATAAATTAGGTTTATCTGATAGGGAAGCTTTTAATATGGAGGTTTTGCAAATATCAGTAAGAAGAAAAATAATAAGTACTACTAAAGCGCAATACTTAATTGATAATGAAAGAATTAATATAAGCGGTATAAAAATAGTCGGTGGTTAAAGGAGGATTTATGGTAAAACACTTGGAAGAAGAAAAAGATTTCGAAACATTTATTAATCAAGATGATTTATGTTTAGTTGATTTTTATGCTGAATGGTGCGGGCCATGTAAAATGTTAGCACCTATTCTTGAATCATTAGATATTCCTGTTTTAAAAATTGATACAGATCAATTTATGGAATTATCTAGACAATTTGGAATAATGAGTATTCCAACATTAATCTTTTTTAAAAAAGGTGAAATGTTAAGAAAAGAAATTGGTTTTAGAAATCAAGACGAATTAGAAGAGATAATTAAGAGTATGTAAATACTCTTTTTTCATGCTATAATATTGATGTATGAAGAAGAAAATAGTAATAATAATTGGAATTGTTTTGGCTCTTTTTGATCAGTTAATTAAATTGTTAGTTGATAAGAAAATAGCACTAACTACAAGTATAAAAATTATTAAGAATTATTTTTATGTTACAAAAACATATAACTATGGTGCATCATGGAGTATTATGCAAGGGAGAAGAATATTTCTAATAATTATTAGTATAGTTTTTTTAGTAATCCTTTATAAATTTATGGATGATTTTAAAAAAGATAACAAATTAAATATTATTTCTTTTTCGATTATAATTGGAGGATTATTAGGAAACTTAATAGATAGAATTTTTAGGGGATATGTTATAGATTATTTAAATTTTTATATTTTTAAATATGATTTCCCCGTATTTAATTTTGCGGATTGTTTAATAGTCGTAGGAGTAATTATTTTATTAATTAGATTATTGATGGGTGATGGAAATGAAAATAAAAGTAGATCAAAATGATATTAGATTAGACAAGTTTTTAGGAACTAACACTGAGTTTTCACGTGAGTATATTTCTAAATTAATTGAAAATGAGTTTGTTATGGTTAATGGTAAGGTGGTTACTAAATCAGCTTATAAAATAAAAGTGGATGATGAAATTGAGTTTGAAGATGGACTAGTTCAAGAAGATACATTTGAAGCAGAAGATATACCACTAGATGTAGTTTATGAAGATGAGTATTTAATGATTATTAATAAGCCGAGTGGTATTGTTGTTCATCCGGGAGCGGGAAATAAGAATCATACTTTAGTAAATGCTTTAAAATACCATACAGATAATTTATCAGATGTATCTGGTGAATTTAGAACAGGTATAGTTCATAGACTTGATAAAGATACTTCTGGCTTAATGTTAGTAGCTAAAACAAATAAAGTTCATGAATTATTAAGCGATGACTTTAAACACAAGAGAGTAAAAAGAGAATATTTGGCTCTAATAAATGGTGTTTTTCCGTCAAATAAAGCAAAGATAGATGCTCCAATTGGAAGAAGTAAAACTGACTTTAGAAAGATGGAAGTATGTAAAGATGGTAAACAAGCAGTTACTAATTTAGTTGTAGAAAAGAAATATAAAAACTATACTTTAGTAAGATTATCTTTGGAAACTGGTAGAACACATCAAATTAGATGCCATCTTGCTTATATAGGATATCCAGTTTATAATGATCCAGTTTATTCAAAAAATGTATGTACATCATACGGACAATTCTTACATTCAACAAGTATTGATTTTATTCATCCAATTACAAAAAAAGAGATACATTATGAATGCCCTATAAATGGAGAATTTAAAGAGTTTGTTGATAAGTTGGATAAAGAATCTTTACTATAAAATTGAAGTAGTGTAGAATAAATATTATTTGGGAGGTTAATGTGGCAAATATATCTATTAACAAAAAAGATCAATTAATTATGAGTTTAACTCATTATTTTATAACAAAAGAAAATTATGAGCCTGTTTTGGTTCATGGGGTTAAAGACGAAATATGGTTACAAAATTTAGATGGACCATATAAGGTAATTAGAATTAATTCTAATTATGTTCATAATAATGAACAATTTGAATTTGATATGCTAAAAGTTGAGAATGTTATATCTCAAATTAAGAAAAAGACATTAAGCTTAAAAATGAATGTATTAAACATTTATACTAATTGCGCTGATAGAGTAGATCTAGAATATAAAAAGAGTTTTAAAAATGAAATTATAAAAGAGATTAGTGATTTAAAGACTAATGATGAAATTCAAAAAGCATTTCCTGGATTAGAAGAGCGTTTAATTAAAAAGGATAGTGGTTTAGATTTAATTTATAATGTTACTAATGAAATAAATATTAAAACTGCTGAAGATAACAAAGAATTTGAAGAAGTATTTAAACCAAAGAAATTAGTTATGACATATTTAATGATAGGAATATGTGCAATAGTATTCTTTGCAACATTGTTTGCTAGCAAAAGTTTATTTCCATCTAATGATGCATTAAGATTCTTTGGTGCTTGTGATGCTGCTCTTGTTAAAAGTGGCGAAATATGGAGATTATTAACTTATGCATTCTTGCATGGTAGCATATGGCACTTTGTTATTAATATGTATTCTTTATATACAATTGGTAAAGAAGTAGAAACATTTATTGGTAAGTGGAAATTCTTAACAGTGTACTTAATAAGTGCCATATCAGGTGGATTGATGTCTATCATCTTTGGGTCTGAATTAAGTGTTGGAGCAAGTGGTGCTATATTCGGTTTATTAGGTGCATTATTGTACTTTGGCTTACATTATAGAATATATTTAGGTAATGTTGTTAGAACACAAATCATACCGTTAATTATCATCAACTTGTTGATTGGTATTCTTCCTGGAGTTAGTTTTGGTGGCCATTTAGGTGGTTTAGTAGGTGGATACTTATGTGCAACTGCTTTAGGAGTTAAATATAAGACTAGTAAATCAGAAATGCTTAATGGATTTATTGTATTAATATTATATGTTGCAATATTATCTTACGTAGTATTTTTAGTAAAATAAATATGGATTACTCCATATTTTTTTATTAATTTAAGAAATATTTGATATAATTAATTTGGTGTAAATATGAAAAAGATTATGTTAGGTATTGGTATATTAATATCATGTTTATTAATCTTATTTGCAATATATATAACATATTATTTAAAGAGTATTAAATATTATGTGGATGATGATTTTAAAATAGAAACTTATAAAAGTTCTATTGATAAAGATCGAGATGGAATAGATGATCAAACAGATATTTTGGAAAATGTAAAAAAATATATTGCTACTAAGCCAAAATATAAAAGCAAATACTATAATACAGGATATCCCAATGATGAATACGGAGTTTGTGTTGATGTAGTTGCATTTGGGTTAAAAGATGCCGGATATGATTTAATGGAATTAGTTAATGAAGATATTATTAATAATAAATCAGAGTATCAAATAAATAAGCCTGATAAAAAAATAGATTTTAGAAGAGTTAAGAATTTAAGAGTATTTTTTAAAAGAAATGCAAAAGAATTAACATTGGATGTTAATGATATTGCTAATTGGCAAGGTGGAGATATAGTGATTTTTAATAAACATATTGGTATTATTTCTGATAAAAGAAATAAAAGAGGCGTACCACTAGTTATTCATCATGCAAATGAATTTCAGCTAAATTATGAAGAAGATATATTGGAATATAGAAATGATATTGTAGGACATTATAGAATGAGTTAGGAGGATAATATGTTAAAACTTAAAATTACTGAAAGAGGTAGTAGAGAATTTTACGAGGAGTTTTATTATATTGTTGCCAGTTATGGAAAAGTAATAAAGAATCCCCAAAAGAAGGCTTCGTCAATTTTAAAAAATAATATTGTATATTTTATATTGACTGGATTATTGATAATAGTATTATATTTGTTTTTCGTTTTTGATAAAGATTATATAAGTTTTACTTTGGCAACTATATTATTATTTGCATTAATACTTTTTATAAGAATAGATAGATCTATAAGAAAAACAATTAATTCTTTAATGGATTACAAAGGAGCAAAAGAAATAGATTTATCTAAAAGTAAAATAGTATATAAAGATAATGAAAAAGAAATGATATCTAATATGGATCAAATAAGTTGTATTCTTATTAATAAATATTCAATTTGTTTTCTTCCAAAAGAAAGAACTGGGGTTTTAATAGCATTACCTGTTGATTATAAAAAGGATATTGTTAAATTTTTAAAACAAGAAAAATTAGAAGAATTGTTAGTTGATAATTCCGATAAATACAAGATATAGATGGAGACAAAATGAAGAATAAAGCGTTTTTAGATTTAGAAAAAATAAAAAAAGACTTAATGTCTGGGAAAACAAAAGATATTTTTGTTTTTATTAATAGAGTAATGAAAGCAATTGATAAACATGAGTGGGTGTATTTTCCTACGCATAGGAAATCATGCATAGTTTATGATGATCACGGAAAGCATTTCTTAGTATTATATTCTGGAAAAGATTCTGAAAAGGTTGCCCCTGATTTAACATGTTTGGATATTAACAAAGTAATTGATATTCTATATGAAGATAAAAACTTAAGTGGTATTGTTTTTGATTCTGGAGATACACCAATATTCATTTCAAGAGGACAGATAAATGCCATGTCTCATAGAAAGGATCCAAGACTAGTAAAGAGAAAATATGCTCCAGGTATACCAGAATATACAGATGATGATTTATTAACAAGAGATGAAATTTTTGATTTTGGTATAAATGTAATTATTGATGAACTTGAAAAAGATGGATTTCACGTTGAAGATGTTGTAAATAATTTTAGAGCTTATCCAAATATTTTTGCAACAAAGAATAAACAAACATATTTTATATATGTAATATCTACAATTGCACTTGAAGAAATTAAAATTGATAAAAAAATATTGGATGACATAAAAAATGATGCTAAAGAGGCTATTCCAATGATTGCAAGAGTATCTTTTGCGTCTGTTGATGAAGAAAGATTCAATCATAAACTTGCTTTAGTAGGTGATAATTTTCATTGTAAATATGAGGGACTTGAAAAAATTAATTAGTTTATAAAAATATTGACCTAGCATATTGCTAGGTCATTTTTTATGCAAAAAAGGTATACAAAACGTTTTTTCGTGTTATAATCATAATAGAAGAGTACACATGTGTAGGTGTGTTCTATACTGTTTTTAATTGGAGGAATACAGTTATGAGTAAAAAGAAAAAAAGTAGAAAGAATACTCAAGCAAAATCTACTAATGTTGAAGTTAACGAGTTTAAAAGCGAAAACAATGAAAAGATGGAAAGTAAGCAAGAAACTACAAAGTTTGTTACCAGTTGTTTAGTAGTTGTCTTACTTTTGATTCTTGTTTCTTCTTGTTTTTTTCTAGATAAGAATATGTTTACATTTGCTTCTAGAGAAACCGCACAATCTAATAAGGGAATTCAACAAAGCAAAATAATTGAGCAATGGACAGATGGAAAAGTTATATCAAAATGTGTTTATAGTGTTGGTTTTTATGAAGGAACTGAACCAATAACTTTATCAGGAATTGAAAACTGTAATGAAGCAACAATAATTTATAACGATGATGAAACAAAAGTAGAAGTTAAGCTTGGATATGAAAATGTAGTATATAGGGAAGAAAATGTTGAACCAACAGAAATAGAATATCAAGAAAATGTAATAGAAACTGGTGAAAAACACGCAGCAATAAAAAGTATTAAAGTTAATGATATTGATGTACCTGTTTCATTCTTTAAAGAAGAATATGAATGGTTAGATAGATTAGAGTATATGGTTCCAATTGTATCTAGATACGATAACGTATTAGTTTATAGAATTGATCCTCGTTATCAATTGGGTGGCTATGATGGTGTTGTAGCAGATGTTGAAGGTAATATTATTAAAGAGTTTACATATGAACAAGAACTAACATATGAAAATAACAAGTTATTAATTTATTCGCTTGAAAATGGACAAAGAGTATGTGATGATGTTTGTACATCTTTAGGTAATAATTTATGCGGCATTGATGCTGAGGATACATATATGAATACGGTAACGATAGATACAGTGCTAGCAAAAGAACTAGAGACAAAAATAACAACATATAGTGAGATGTGTACTAATTTAGGAGAATAAAAAAAGGAATTGTAAAATTCCTTTTTTATTTGTTCCAAGGATTATTTGGATTGGTATCTGTTGGATCCCATCCTCTTTTTTCAGTATCGTTTACATCGATCTTAATTGCAGCTGGTTTTGTTACTCCTTCTGGAAGTGACGCGCTCTCGTACACTTCTACGGTTGTTCCTTTTGGAATATTATCATATATCCATTTGGAATCTCTTACAGCTAGTCTTACACATCCTGCAGACGCCGGGGAACCTAATTTGTTATATTCTTCATATTCTAAATTGTTCCAGTTTCCTTGTTTATCGGGTTTACTATAGTATGGAACTGAGTGAAACCATATAGCTTTGTATATTTGCGTTGTATAGTGCCCCCATACTCCACCTTTTAAAGATAGTTGTTCATATTTAGCACCAACAGTAAATTTGCCAACAGGGGTGTATCTACTTACGCCTTGTTTTCCATCGCCAACGGATGCTACAAATGTTTTAACAAGTATTGTATATTGTCCATTATCATCTTTTTGATACACCATTACAACATTTTGAGTTAAATTAACTTTAATATAATATTTGCTGCTACTTGATACTTTGGTTGTAGTAGTTTGTTTTGGCTTTTCTTTAACAACCAATGTTAGTTCTTTTTCTGTACTGTTATTTGATGAATCGGTTGCTTTATATTTTAAATTATATGTTCCTGCTTTTTCAGGATTATATTCACCAACAATTTCTGCTTTAATTTCTTCTTTAGAGTTATCGGTTACTACAACTTCTTTTAATAAATCAATTTGGTCGCCAACATTTATTGAATAATTATCTTTTGCTTCTATTTCGGGATTTATGGTGTCAACAACTTTAACTTTTATATATTCTTCTTTATTTTTAACAACCTTGTTTTTAATTACTATTTTAATTTTCTCTTCTCCAAGTTTAGAAAAAGTTTTCTCTTCATCTTTATTTACTATTTCGGCATTTTTAATTGCTTTAATAAATTCGCTAATTTTATGTTTTGTATTAATTTCAACTTCTTTTAATCCGGGTTTAAAAGAATAGGTAGAAACTTTTTTATAGGTAATATATCCACATATACTGAATATTATTGCTATAAATAGTAAGATTACCCAAATTTTTATTTTTTTCTTTTTTCCTTTCTTCTTCATAATTCCACCAAACCTTCAACAATACTTTAACATAAAAATTCTTATTTTTATATCTTTTTGTTTGCTAAAATAAATTGTATTAAATATGACTAGGTGATATACTATATATATGGTAGGGATAAGATAAATATGAAAAAAGGAATTGTTTTATTATTAATAATGGTTATGTTTTTAGGAGGGTGTCAACACGAAAAACAAAAGACATCAACAGAACCTAAAGAAGTGGTTATTATTTCAGGAGTATCTATTGCACCTTGGCCAATGAAAACGGTAATGGTTGGGGATAGTGAAACATTTAATGCAATTGTTACACCATTAAATGCCACTAATCAAAATGTTACTTGGACAAGTAGTGATACTAGTGTTGCAACAATAGATTCAAATGGAACTATGACAGCACTAAAGGTTGGAGAGACAAATATCACAGCAATTACAGATGCAGGAAACTATACTAGTACATGTCTTATAACAGTTGTAGAAAATAATGATACAGGTGCTATGCCAGCATTGGGAATTGGTGTAACAGAAGATGAATATCAATCTGGAACTGGTTTTTTAGAAATAGACGAATAAAATATGAATGAAAAGATATTTAATATTTATTTAAATATCTTTTTTTATGGTATAATGAAGGCGGTGGTGTATATGTATATAAATAATAAAGTCTTGATTGGAAAAAACGATAAAACTGAATCATGCATTATTCCTAAATTGATTAATAGACATGGTCTTGTTACAGGAGCAACTGGAAGTGGTAAAACTACTACAATAAAAACAATGGCAGAATCTTTTGCGGATGCTGGCATTCCAGTATTTATGGTAGATGTAAAAGGTGATGTTTCTGGAACATGTAAAGAAGGCGTTGAACAATCATGGATTACTAATAGAGTTAATGAACTTAATCTTGAGGGATTTGAATTTAAAAAGTATTCTGTAAACTTCTTTGACGTTTATAAGAAGAATGGATTGCCTATTAGAACAACTGTCGAAAAAGTTGGATCAAGAATAATGTCTAAAATGCTTGATTTAAATGATACTCAAGAAGGTATATTAACTATTGCTTTCCAAATATCTAAGGATGAGAACTTAAAGTTAATTAATTTAAATGACTTAAGACAATTATTAACTTATATTGGAGAGAACAAAGATAAATATATATTAGAATATGGTAATATTACTTCTCAATCTATTGCTACTATACAAAGAAATATTTTAGAATTAACACAACAAGGTGGAGATAGTTTCTTTGGAGAACCTGAGTTAGATTTATATGATTTAATGCAATTTGATTTTAATGGTAAAGGATTTATTAATATTTTAGATGCTCAAGTCTTGTATAAAAATCCTACACTATATGCATCTGTTCTTGTATGGTTATTAACTGCATTATATGATAATATGCCAGAAGTTGGAGATCTTGATAGACCTAAACTAGCGTTATTCTTAGATGAGGCACATTTAATTTTCTCAGAAATGACAGGAGAATTAATTAAGAAGATTACACAAATTATAAAATTAATACGTAGTAAAGGAATCGGCGTTTACTTTATTTCACAAGCCCCCACAGATATTCCTGATGAAATTCTAGGCCAATTAGGAAATAAAGTACAACATGTTTTACGTGGATATACACCTAAGGATGAAAAGGCAATTAAAGCTGCTGCGGATTCATTTAGAGCAAATCCTGAGTTTGATACTGCAACTGCAATTAAGTCATTAGCAACCGGTGAAGCATTAGTATCATTCTTAAATGAAAAAGGAGAGCCAAGTGTTGTTGAAAGAACATTTATACTTCCTCCAATGTCATACACTTCTGCAATAACAGATGCTGAAAGACAACAAGTTATACAGTCTTCTAGATTCTATGGCAAATATATAACTGATATAAATAATGAATCAGCTGAAGAAATAGTTCAAGAAAAGAGAACTAAACAAAGAGAAGAAAAAGAAGCAAAGATTAAGGCCGAGGAAGAAGCTAAACAAAAGGCTATCGAGGAAAAAGAAGCGGCTAAGAAGAAGGCACAAGAAGAAAAAGAAAAAGAACAAAAGTTGAAGAAGCAAACCAAAGTAGTTAGACAAATTGGTAATAAAGTAATGAATAAGGCAACTACTAAGGTAGTTAATTCAATTTGGAATAAAATCTTTAAATAAATAAAACAGCATATAAATTGCTGTTTTTTAATTTTTATACACAATTAATGTAAATGAGATGTAAAAATTAAAGTTATATATATTGAATTTTCAAAATGAATATGGTAATATTTAATCATAGAGGAGAGGAGAGAAAAAAATGAAAAAATTAAACAAGAAAGGTTTCACATTAATTGAGTTATTAGCAGTTATCGTAGTATTAGCTATCTTAATGTTAGTTGCTGTTCAAAATATTTTCCCAATGATTGCGAATGCAAGAGCAAACTCATTCATTTCGACTGTTGAAAATATTAGAGATGCAGCAAATAACAAATATATATCTGATAAGTTAACTGAGATTTCTAAAGGTGAAAAGTGTTATACAGTTGCTCATCTAGTTGCAAAATCATACGTTTCAGTTGATAAAGACAACATTTTTGGTGCTGTTTGTGTTGAAGAAAGTGATACTGGTCATTCTGAATATAAAGTGTTTATTTATGATAAGGCTAACGGGTATCTATATTCAACAGGATTAAATGGTGATACTGCAAATGGTGGTGCAGCTGATGGTACTAAAGAAAACGGAACTAATGGAAAAGGTACTATAGAAAATTCAGCTTCAATTGATTCAAACGTTAAGAAGTATTTCTTCGATGTTGATCAAAACAAAAATCTTAGTTCAATATTTACAGCTGATGGTATGAAAGACCCTTCAAATACTGGCAACAATTATGCACCTGGTTCTACTGGTATTAGTATTCCTTGCTATGCAAAGAAGGTTACTGGCTCTGCGCCAATTACTGCTGTTAACTACGCTTCATGCTTTAATGGCAAACTTTCACATCATGAAAATGTATAATAAAATCTCTTGAAAAAGAGATTTTTTTAATGTACTATTTTATTGGGTGATTAACATGATTTTGGGTTCGCATGTTGGCTTTAAAGAACAACAATTATTAGGGTCTTTAAATGAGGCATTAGAATATGATGCAAATACATTTATGTTTTATACTGGAGCCCCTCAAAATACATTAAGAAGAAGTATTAATAAGGTATATACAGATAAAGCTAAAGAAGTTATGAAAGAAAATAATATAAATATTGACAATGTTATATGTCATGCTCCATATATAATTAATTTAGCCAATAAGGAAAAAAATTGGGATTTTTCTATAAACTTTTTAAAACAGGAAATATCAAGATGCGATGAAATGGGTATTAAGTATATTGTTGTTCATCCCGGTAATGCATTAAAAGAAGATAGACAAGTTGCATTAAATAATATTATTGATGCGGTTAATATTGTTTTAGATACTCAAAATAAATGTACTATTTTGTTGGAGACTATGGCCGGGAAAGGATCTGAACTTGCTTGTACTCTTGATGAAGTTAAATATTTAATAGATGGAATAAATAATAAAGATAGAATAGGTGTATGTTTAGACACTTGCCATTTAAATGATTCGGGAATAGATATTTCTAAGTTTGATGATTATTTGGATACGTTTGATAAGAAAATAGGTTTAAAATATATTCAATGTGTTCATTTAAATGATTCTAAAAATGAATTGGGTTCCCATAAAGACCGTCATGAGAATATCGGCTTTGGAACAATAGGATTTGATAATTTAATTAATGTGTTAAATAATCCTAGATTAAGAGATATACCATTTATACTAGAAACTCCATATTATATGGATAAACCTCCGTATAAAAGAGAGATAGAATCATTAAAAACAGGAGTAAGAGTTACTGAACAAGAAGATTTAGTAAAATAAAACATATTTTTGTTTGAAAAATAGCAATTATTTGCTATAATATTAACGATTAAAGAAGAGGAGGAAAAAATAATGGCTAAGAAAACAGATAATCGTAATGATATAATTATGAAATGTACTGAATGTGGATACGAACTTCGTCCTACTAGTAAAAATAGAAAAAATACTACTGAACGTTTAGAAATTAAGAAATTTTGTCCTAAATGTAGAAAGCAAGTAGTTGCAAAAGAAAAGAAATAATAAAGAAAAGAGAAGATTATAAATGAATATAAATATTAATGATATTAAAAATGGTATGACAATCATTATCGATGGAAATCTTTGCATGATTCAAGAATTCCAACATGTTAAACCTGGAAAGGGTTCTGCGTTTGTTAGAATTAAATTAAAAAATTTAAGAACTGGATCAGTAATTGAAAATACATACAATACTAATATTAAGATTCAAAAAGCTCATGTAGATAAGGCTCATACAAATTACTTATATAATACAGGTGATTCATATGTATTTATGAATGGTGAGACTTATGAACAAATTGAAGTACCAAAGGAAAAGTTAGAAGAATTCATTCCATTCATTAAAGAGGGTATTGAAGTTGATATTAATACTTATGAAGGAGAACTAATTGGTATTAGTTTACCTGAAAAAGTTGAATATACAGTAACTGCTACTGAACCAGCTGTAAAAGGTAATACAACAAATAATGCACAAAAAGATGCTACTATTGAAACTGGTTATACAGTAAAAGTGCCTTTATTTATTAATGAAGGAGAAAAAATTGTAATTACTACAAAAGATGGTAAATACGCAGGAAGAGCTTAATTAAGTAAATCAAGAATCGTTAGATTCTTTTTTTTATAAATAAATTGCATTTTTAGTTTAATTCGATATAATAAGTAAGAGGTCGATTATGAAAGAACAAAACTATAGAAACTTTTCAATTATTGCTCATATAGATCATGGAAAAAGTACTCTTGCAGATCGTATTTTAGAGATTACTCACGCAGTTGATAAAAGAGAAATGAAAGAACAACTCTTAGATAATATGGATCTAGAAAGAGAACGTGGAATTACAATTAAATTAAATGCTGTTAGATTAAATTATAATTATAATGGTGATGATTATATTTTAAATTTAATTGATACTCCTGGTCATGTCGATTTCTCATATGAGGTTTCAAGATCTTTAGCAGCATGTGATGGTGCTGTTTTAGTCGTGGATGCAGCTCAAGGAATTGAAGCTCAAACACTAGCTAATTTATATTTAGCTTTAGAACAGGATTTAACAATTATACCGGTTATAAATAAAATAGATTTGCCAAATGCAAATATACCTAAAGTATTGAATGAATTAGAAAAAGTATTAGGTTTTAAGAAGGAAGAAGTTATTCTTTGCAGTGGTAAAACTGGTGAGGGTGTAGAAGAACTAGTTAAGGCAATTATAGAGCGTGTTCCAGCACCAAAGAATAATATTGGTGCTCCAACGAGAGCTTTGATATTTGATTCATTTTTCGATTCATATCGAGGAGTTATTCTTCTTGTCAAAATGGTTGATGGAAAGATTAAAGTAGGGGATACTATTGAATTGTTAAATAGTAAAAGTGATTTTGTGGTATCGTCGCTTGGATATAATACACCTAAGACTGTTGATACAAATGAATTAGTAAGTGGAGAAGTTGGTTTTATTGCTGCTTCAATAAAAGATATTTCAACAGTATCTGTTGGAGATACCGTTACAACTTTGCAAAATCATTCTGATATTCCTCTTGATGGATATAAAGAAATGAAACCAATGGTTTTCTCTGGAATATTTCCAACTGAACCTAATAGATATGATGAACTAAAAGAAGCTTTAGAAAAATTAAAATTAAATGATGCCTCTTTAACATATGAACCAGAGACAAGTGAAGCTTTGGGATTTGGCTTTAGAATTGGATTTTTAGGTTTATTACATATGGATATAATTATGACTCGTCTAGAAAGAGAGTTTAATCTAGATATTATTGCTACTAGTCCAAGTGTTATTTATAAAGCTGTTTTAACTGATGGATCTATTGTGGAAATAGATTCACCAAATAAGATGCCTGATAGAACAAAGATTAAATATATTGAGGAGCCATATATTTATACAAATATTATTTCTCCAAGTGTATATATTGGTTCTATCATGGAATTATGTCAAAATAAACGTGGTATTTATGTTAATACAGAGTATATAGATGAAGAAAGAGTTAATATACATTACAATATTCCTCTTTCAGAAATAGTTTATGATTTTTACGATAAGTTAAAGAGTTATACTAAAGGTTATGCTTCATTTGATTATGAATTATCAAAGTATCTTCAAAGTGATTTAGTTAAAATGGATATTTTATTAAATGGAGAAATAGTAGATGCTTTAAGTGTAATTGTTCATAAAGATTTTGCTTATTCTAAAGGTAGAACAATTGTTAAAAAATTACGTGAATCTATACCAAGGCAGATGTTCCAAGTGCCTATTCAAGCTTCAATTGGTACTAAAGTAATAGCAAGAGAAACGCTTAGTGCAATGCGTAAGAATGTACTTGCTAAATGTTATGGTGGAGATGTTTCTCGTAAGAGAAAACTATTAGAAAAGCAAAAAGAAGGAAAAAAGAGAATGAAAATGGTGGGAAGCGTTGAAGTTCCACAAGAGGCATTCTTGGCTATATTAAAAGACGAGTAGGGGTGGTTTTAATGAATCAATCTGTATATATTCATATTCCATTTTGTAGAAAATTGTGTTCTTATTGTGATTTTTGCAAAATGAATTATAATTCTATTTTTGTTAGTAAATATTTAGGTTCGTTAAGCGCAGAAATTAAAGATAAATACGAAGGAGAAGAAATATCTACTCTTTATATTGGTGGAGGCACTCCGTCTTGTTTATCAACAAGCGAATTAGAAGCATTATGTAAAATAATTAGTACTTTTAAACTAAAGGAAGATTATGAGTTTACATTTGAATGCAACATTGGGGATATCAATAGTGATTTACTTATGCTATTAAAAAATATGGGTGTTAATCGTTTAAGTATTGGTGTAGAATCATTTGATAGCGATAATCTTGAATTAATGAATAGATATTGTACTTTTGAAGATGCATATTCAAAAATAGAATTATGTCGTGAAATGGGATTTGATAATATAAATATTGATTTAATCTACGCTTTACCAAATGAGGAATTTAAAACGGTAAAGAAAGATATTGAATTAGCATTAAAATTAAAGCCAGATCATATTAGTACATATTCTTTGATATTGGAAGATAATACTCTTCTTAAATTAAAAGGATATCAAAGTATAGATGAAGAATTGGATTATAAAATGTATAATTACATTATTAGGAAGTTAACTGAAAAAGGTTATGTTCATTATGAAATTAGTAATTTTGCAAAACCTGGTAAAGAATCAAGACATAATTTAAATTGTTGGGATAACAATGAGTATTATGGATTTGGATTAGGTGCAGCAGGTTATTTTGAAGGAGTTAGGTATCAAAATACAAGAAATCTAACTAAATATTTAAATGGGGAATATGTTTTAGAAAATGAACTTGTAACTAAGGAATCTAAAATGAAATATGAATTAATGTTAGGACTTAGAAAATTAAAAGGTATTAATATTAAAGAATTTCATGATAAATATAATGAAAATATACAAAATGTTTTTGATTTAAATGCTTTGATGAAAAATAAAGATTTGATTCTTAAAGATAATTATTTATTTATTAATCCGAAAAAAATTTATTTAATGAATGAAATATTATTAAAAATTTTATAAATTCCATATTATATATGGGATTTTTTTATGCCAGGAAATCCAATAAAAATAGTATTGAGAACATTGCATTAATTAAAAATTATGATAAAATTAATTTAGTAAGGTAAGGTATAAATTATGACTAAATTATCTAAGAAATTTTTATTAATTATATTAACTGTTTTTGTTGCTTTGTTTGCAACAAATGTATATGCAGAATGTACTGCTGATGAAAAAGCGGCTTTGATTAGAGAAGCACAAAATATTAGGGTTTCATATGTTCCTCATGTTGAAATATGTTATCCAGGAGAAAAATGCCATGAAGATGCAATAAATAGTTTTTTAGGTGAAGATGGTGAAATGCATGGCGATGCTCCATATGGTACAACTTCATCTGGAGAAGAGGGATATTTACCATATGTTAATGATTTATATCTTGAAATAGATATTTATAATGTTTCCCAAAATTTTTATGCTGTAGTTAAACATAATAGATCGTCTGCATATTCCCAAAAAATAGTATATAGTGATTTTAAAAATAATAAATATTCTTTTGAATGGGATGCTATAGATAAAGTTGGAAAGTTTAGTATTAATATATATGGTTCCGCTGAATCAGGATGTGAAGGAGTACATATTAGAGAGTTAACTCTTACTCATCCTAAAGGTAATGAATTTTATCAAGTTAGTAGGTGTGAGGGATTAGAAGACTATTTTTTGTGTCAGCCATTTATTAATACTGATGTTAGTCATTTAAATGCAGCTGAAGTGTGGCAAATGGTTGAAAATGAAAAAACGACAAGAATCAATAATAAAAGCAATAGTGAAAATAAAAATAAAGATAATAAAATCGAATATGTTTATATATTTGCCGCTACAGCTTGCGGAATGGGGTTGATTGGCGCTGGCATAATTATTCTTAAAAGGAAATACAGGTGATTATAATGAAGATGAGAAAAAATATAAAATGTATATTTTTATTAATAATATGCTTTGCTTTCATACTGGTGTTTCCAGTTAAAGTTGATGCTTTGGGTGCAGCTGATTGCGGTGTTCAACTTAAAATGAATGGTTCTGGAAATTCTACAAAATTTATAATTGATGGTAAATATGCTTGGTGTCTTAATGAGGGTGCCAAAATAAAAAACAGTAAAGGTGAGCCCTATTATTATTATTTAACAGAAACATCTGATGATTATTTTGCTAAATTTGTATATTCTGCATATGCTAAATATGGTTCTGGTATTTATAATACTTGGGATGTATATTCGGCAATTAGACAAGTTGCAAGAACTGGCAGTTGTTCTGGAGAACCGTGTAAAACTATAAAAGATGAGATGAACAACAATAAATGTACTGTATATTATGGTAAAGCTCGATATAATGACAATAAATTGGGTATATGTGTTGAACGTAATGATGCTCAAAATATGTACGCTGTAGATTGTACATTAGTTCCTACAACAGAGGAGCATAAGTGTGAAAAGGTAGGTAATACTTATTATGGTCCAAACGGAGAAGTACTAAACTCTGAAGCAGAGTTTAATCAAAAATGTCCAGGAGCACATAAGTGTGAAAAGGTAGGTAATACTTATTATGGTCCAAACGGAGAAGTACTAAACTCTGAAGCAGAGTTTAATCAAAAATGTCCAGGAGCACATAAGTGTGAAAAAGTAGGCAATACTTATTATGGCCCAAATGGCGAAGTGCTAAATTCTGAGGCCGAGTTTAATCAAAAATGTTCTGGTGCACATAAGTGTGAAAAAGTAGGCAATACTTATTATGGTCCAAATGGCGAAGTACTAAATTCTGAGGCAGAATTTAATCAAAAATGTCCAGGAGCACATAAGTGCGAAAAAGTAGGCAATACTTATTATGGCCCAAATGGAGAAGAATTGTCTTCAGAAGCGGATTTTAATTTAAAATGTAATAACCCGTGTAAGTCTACAACTACTTGTTGTAAATATGAAGGCCATTTTTATGTTGGTGGCGGAGAAGTAGGCGAAACCGAATATAAAAAATCTTGTCCATGCGATCAGGATGGATGCTGTAAAAGCGGAAATACTTATTATTGGAATAGGTCTCCAGTAAATATAGCAACATATATTGCTAATTGTTGTGAAGAACATTATGATAAATGTTGTGTTTTGGATGGTCAGTATTATTTAGACCCTGAGGGCACAAAAGTAGATGATAAAAAGAAGTGTCTTTCATGTGAACCAGCCGTTTCATACCATTCTTCATGTCAGCTTAAAGATTTAGATCCAATGTGTGATATAGAAGGTTATGATGGTGGAGAAACTAAGGGAGAGTTATTAAAAACAAAATTCGAAAATAAAGAAAGCATTAACTTTATTACTTATAAAGAAGTAGATGACGATGATATTATAAAATGTGTTCTTACAAAACAAACCGATTATGCAGAGAATACATTACAAAATATTAAGGTAATAGATCCTAATAATAGATATTGTAAGGTATTCTGTAAAGACGATGTCGGAAAATTTGAGGATGATGGAACATTGAGATCAGATCCTTTTCCTTTTGGATATTCTGTATCAGGAATGCAAGAAGCTAATAGTGGCAGATATTTTAGATTAAATGCAGAATTTACATCCAAGAGAACTTGTTATACAACTTCTAATGATGATGATAAAGAAACAAGGGAAATTAATTTGGATAAATTTAACGAAGATGTATATACCCAAGTTAAAATAATTAACGATAATATTAATACAATGAATGATGCGCTAGCAACGTTAACGTGGTTAAAAACTGAAGAGTTTAAACACGATCAGAATGAGTTGTCGAATGGGACAGATTTGTGTTCTCCAAAGGATTATATAATTAATTCGTATTATTATACTGCGTCCGCTATAGCTAATCTTTCTAAATACAAATATCCTAAATATGAAATTAGTTTGGATAATGATACATCAACTGAACATCATTTAAGTTTTAAAGTGGAAGAAAAGGGTGAATTAACTCCTTCTCCAACAACATCGTGGACTGATACTACGTATACATTTGATTCTAAACCTTATGATACTACTTGTTGGAGACCTAAATATGATGCTCAATGGAATTATATTGGAGAGGAATCTTATCCATGTCAAGATACATTAGATTGTTATGGCAGTAATTACGATGCATATGAGGATTATACAGATTATGTTGCTGATATACAATCCACTTATGATACTAGTAATAGGAATATTGAGAACGCTCTCAAGCAGATTCAAGCTTATATTCAAGAAATAGAGGATTGTACGATTAATTGGCCAAACGAATTTAATTATAAACCGGAATCTATAATTACGTATAAATATGGTTATGCTGAGAATGGCAATAATGATGGGGCATATTATGATGCAATTAGAGATTTAGATGAAGGCAAATATACTAAAATGGAAAGACAAGATTTGGCTCCAATATCAGAAGAAGAAAAATGGACGGCTAAAACGACAACATATAATGATGATGGCTCTTGGGAGTGGTATATAAGTACAAATCCTCAAATACTACCTTGTGTTGATGATAAGTATTCAGATGATAGAAGCGGAATTAAATGTTATGATGAAGATGGTACAGATGATTCTGTTACTTATATTACAGATATTCCTCAGAAAGGACACTATCATTCTGTAACAACCAACCCCCAGCATTTTGTTAATTATACATATATGAAAAAGAGTATAGAACAAACATATAAGTTTACATCTCCAAATATATTTGCAACATTGTATCCAAGTGGAGCAGTTATTTTAAGAGAAAATTATGGTGGTGATTTTGAAAAAGAAGAATATGTTGAATTTAATGGATTACCTGTTCAAATAGAGACGTCAAATGGCCCTCATAAATTCACATTTAATTTTAGTAATATCGGAGAATACTTTGATAGAGAGGATTCTACTGGTAGAATTTATGATGCAGAGCAAAACACAAATGTTGAAACTGTTCTGGGTAAATATAATGAAAAATACTCTATTTTCCCATTAGAGCAAAAAGATTATAATTATGTTTGCTATTATAGAGTAAATCAAACAACTTGTAAAACTTGTGAACCGACGTGTGATGATGATGAATGTACGTCGACTACAGAAGAAGAATGCCTAGGAGAAGATTGCTGCCAATATTGTAATCCTGTGTGTGTTGATTGTATTTATACTTCAAAAGAGTATCAGTTAGATGTATCTCCAATACCGGTACATACAACAAGCATACCATCTGGTACTTCACCATCACCAGGACCTGGCGGAAATCCAACCTATAATGTTATAAGTGTTGTTAATCCAAATGGTATTGAATTTGTTCCATACAATTGGAATTGGAATACGTGGGCAACCTATGATGATTATGGTCAAAAATATATTATTTTAAATGAAAAAGCAAAATTAACTATTGATGAAATTCAAACGTATGGTGAATTAATATATGTATCCAAAGATTTAGGAACAAATAATGATTTTGAAGGTAGTCCTGTAATTGAAGGAATTGGTTCTTCTTCAAAGGATTTTGGTGTATTAAAAGTTGTTATGACTCCTAGTTTAGCTCAAAAAATCAGGGATTATAATAGTAGAGAAAAATCTTACACCAATTCAACTCTAACTTGTTACGATTATGTATATGGTTCAACCGTTTTTGAAAAAATATTCTGCTACAGCTCATTTTTAGATGAATATGTGGATGATCCGAATTTCACATTTAGTCATAGCAGAATTCAAGATATAAATGCTAGAGATAATACTGCAAATGGAGATTATTGGACAACATTCCTTTCTCAGTCATCTTCGAGTGGAGAAAGATTTGGTGAAAAATATGGTAGTGCAATAGTTAAAATTAAAGATGGAGATATGGAAAAAATAGGTGGACCAGCTTGGAAATAAACATGAATTATTTATTCATGTTTTTTCTTTTATTTTGCTATAATAAAGTTGCATAAATTAAAAATTATGATAAAATTAATTTAGTAAGGTAGGACAAGAAAATGAAAAGTAAGATTATGAAAATATTATCTTTTTTATTGGTAGTTAGTATTTTGTTTCTAGGTTGTTCTAGAGTTAAAGCTGCTACATGTGATGCTGATAAAAAAGGAGCGTTGATAAGGGAAGCAAACAACGTAAAAGCAATTTATACGCCGCACATCGAGGTGTGTGAAGTAGAAGATGCCTGTTATGATAAATATAGGGAAGGCGGCGAAGAAGAGGCTTTTTTTGATAGCCCTGGAGAATATTATCCTATTGTTGAAGATAAATATTTGACTGTGGAATTATTAAATATAAGCGAAAATTTCAAGGTGAATGTAAGTCATGCTAATACATCTTATAACGAGATTCCAACATCGATAAATTATGAAGATACAAAAAATGGAAAGTATAGTTTTAGGTATGATACTTCCTTTAAAACTGATAAGTTTGTTTTTACGATTGTAGGTACAGAAAAAAGTGGATGTTACAACGAAATTTTGAGAGTAGTTGATTTAACGTTACCTCGAACTAATCCTTATTATAGCTATGTAGAGTGTAAGGATATTGAGGAATATTATTTGTGCCAGCCATTTGTTAGTTCATTTGATACAAAACTAGATTTGTTATCTTATTCGACAGAAATACGTGAAGAAAAGGTAAAAAGGGGAATAGAAAAGGAAGGAAAGCCTACTAAAAATAATGCAAAAGAAGAGAATTCATTATTAGCGCCAGTTATGATTATGATTGGCGGGGCGACTATTATTGTGGCTAGTGTAATTGTAATGAAAGGAAAAAAACGTGATTAATATGAAAAAAATAAATTGTTTATTATTATCGTTTATATTTTTATTATTGTTAATACCTAGCAATGTTTTTGCGGAACCGGAAGAATATCTTTCAAATCCTAACTTGGGATTTATGGATATATATGGTAGAGGAAAACAAGTTGGTGAAAATGAATATTTACAAGCGACTTATTCAAGATTTAAGGTTCGTGGCGAAAAATGCGAATTAACTAATTTGGTTGGTCATGATGCTGTTTGTGGGAAAGGCGGATTACACTTTAAAGCAAATGATCGCTATAATGCTGTTGAATGTAATAGTGAACTATGCAAAACACTAGGAAAATACTGGTATGCGGCTCGTAAAGCGGCAAATTGCAGTAACGATGATTATGCATGCTTGCAAAAATTAGCGGGGATAGATGAGAAATATGGCGGAAAAAGATACTATTATGCTATTCGTGATCTTTCTCGATCTGGTTCATGCACACATGATCTATGCGGTGAAATAGAAAAAAATATAGAAGAAGGCAAATCTTGTAAAATTTATGAAGCACACCCATATTATTTTCATAAAGAAAGTCAAATGTATAAAATAGCTAATAGACAACCAATGTATATTGCTGATTGTGATGATATAACTATTGAAGAAAATAATTGTAAAGATGTTGAAGGTTGTTGCGTAGATGAATCAAAAACACCTGCTGTATATTACATTGATGGCAAAGTTGTTGAAGATAAAAAAGTATTTTTAGATCAATGTGCTTGTACTCAACAACCGGAGTATAAATATTGGTTTTTGCCTGATGGAAAAACAGCTGATTCAGAGCAAGAATTTATATATTATTGTGATTGTAATGTAGATGATTCTACGACTCCACTTACATATTATGTTTTAGATAGTAATAAAACAAAGCAAGATGTTGTGTCATTTGATGAATATAAAGACAAGTGTAAATGTAGAACTTTTGATTTAGATGGAAAGCCTACTATATATTATGGACCAAATCCTCCAACAACAGTTGGATCTGAAAGTGATCAAATTGCACAATGTAAATCTGAGAATGTTTGTAAACATGAAAATGGGATTTATTATGGAAAAGATGGTACAGAAGTAACAGAAGAGGAATTTAAAAAAGATTGTTCTTGCGTAAAATTAGAAATAGATGGTTCTATTAGATATTATGGACCAATTCCACCAAATCCACCAGATAATATTCTTCAGACTGAAGATGAATGGAACGAACAGTGTAAAAACAAATGTAAAAAAGTAGGTAATACTTATTACGGAGTAGACGGAAAACCTGTTGATTCTGAGGAAGCATACAAAAAGTCATGTGGATGTCGTAAAGAAGAAGATAGTAATGGTAATACTATATATTATGGACCTAGTGCGGAAGTGTTAGAGTCTAAAGAAGATTTTGAAGAAAAGTGTGAAAGTAAAAATTTGTGTAAATATGAAAATGGCACTTATTATGGGCCTGATGGAACCCCTTTAGAATCTGAAGAAGCTTATAGAGATAAATGTAAATGTCGTATTGAAACCGATGGAAGCGGAAATACAATTTATTATGGCCTTGATCCATTTACTGTTATTTTAAAACAACAATATGATGAAGAGTGTTCTAATGTTGGCGAACACAAGTGTGAATTGTTTGGTGGCAAATATTATGGACCTGCTGGTGAGGTATTGTCAGGTTCTGATGAATGGAACGAAAAATGTTGTGGTACTAAATATGAAGACTGTTGTGTTATAAATAATAAATATTATATCGATGGTGTTAAAGTTGATAAGGCAAAGTGTTCTAAATGTAAACCATTTGTTTCATATCACAATACATGTGAAAATCCTGAAGAAACAGAAGAAATATCATTTTCTGATGGTGAGCAAGTTGGTGATTTAACTAAAACATCTAATGAAGATAAAGAGAGTGTTAACTATTTAACATATAAAGAAATTGAAGATAATAACATTGTTAAATGTGTTCTTGAGAAAAAAGAAGACTATGCTGGTAACTCATTAGAAACAAAGATAGTTTATGGAAATAATTATTGCAAAGTATTATGTAAAGAAGATTTCGGTAAATTTGATAAAGATGGAAACCTATTAGAAGATCAAAAATATAAATATGGTTATTCTGTTGCGGGTATGCAAGATGCTAATAGTGGTAGATACTTTAAATTGTCTGCAGCTTACAATGCCAAGAAAACATGTTATTCAAGTTCTGCAGAAGATAATAATAGACGTGAAATAGATCTAGATTTATTTAATGAACAAGTAAATAAGGAAATTGAAATTATTAATGATAATATTAATAAAATGAATTTGGCTTATGTTAGACTTCAATATTTACAGAAAAATAGACCAGCTAGTGTATATAATCCAGAAAATGAGAAGAATCCTGATGAATGTACACAAGCTAAAACTTATTCAATTGAAACTATTACATATGAAGTCGAAGGCCCTGTAAAACCAATTGAGTATAAAATTCGAATAGATAAAGATAAAACGACTGATTATCATATCAGTTATATAGTCGAAGAAGGAAAGCCATTAGATTCAACTGTTCAAAAATATTTTGAAACAGAGACAGCTACAGAACAATCTGCACAATCATCTGGTTTTCATTATGAGTATAATCCCGCTACTAAGAAAAAAGATATTTTAGTATATGATTACGAGAATTGTATTGTTGAAAGAAAAACTGCTACTGAGCAATTAAATGAATTGATTTCAGAATATCAGACTGAATATGATAGCGCTAAAACAGCAATAGATACAGCATTCAAAAATATAAATAATTATATTGACCAAATTAATCGTTGTACTAGTTGGTATAATGATATGAAGTATAATACGGAACCTGATATTAACTTCAAATATGGATATCAAGATGATGAAAGTAAAAACTATGATTATGGTTATTTTGATATGATAAAAGATCCGAGTATCGATGCTGTTCCACTTGTTAGAGGTGAAAAAGAAGAAATCTCTAATATTGATGGTGCTGATGATTGGTCAAGTTCAGCAACTGATACTACATTGAAGGCAACTAAAATTGATAAAAGTAAAATAAAAAAAGAGTTAAGTGGAAGCACAATTAAATATGATGATGAGAGAAGTAATACAGATCCATGTGTAAATGATGAGTATTCAGGTAATAGAAATAACGGTTGTGTTACAGCATCTCTCCAAGAAGAATCTGTTAATTATGTAAAAATGAATTTAGGAAGCGGTTATTATGTTTTAGAATCTGATCCTCAAGATATGAGTAATAAAACATTTACAAAAAAGAATATTGAAGTTCATTATGAATATGCTTCTCCAAACTTATTTGCTACTTTATATCCAAGTGGTGTTGTAGTTTTAAGAAGTGATTCAAATTTTGAAGATAATGAAAATCAAAGAATGAAAGTTGATTTTGGTGACTTACCAGTTCAATTAGAAACTGAGAGCGGACTTCATAAATTTACATTTACATTCAGTGATATTGGAGAATATTTCGATCATGAAGGTGAAGGCAGAGTTTTAAATGCTAAGAATCACAAAGATGAAAATACTGTTTTGGGTAAATATAATAGTGCTGAGAAACCAATATTTAATGATGATTCAGAGTATGAGTATTTATGTTACTATAGAGTAAATCAAGGAAATTGTCCTACATGTATTCCTGGATGTGATGAAGACGGATGTGAAACCACAGTAGAGGAATGTAAAGGAGAGAATTGCTGCCCTGTTTGTGACATCGAATGTGTAGATTGTATTTATTCTAAGAAAGAATTCCATCTTGATGTTACGCCAATACCATTGCGTGTGCCTCAAGGCAATCCTAATGATCCAAATGAGGTTATATCTGTAGTTAGTCCTCCTGGATCTGAATACGTTCCATATAACTGGAATGCATGGTCAGTTTCTGAGGAATATGGAGATAGATATAAAATCATTAGTGATAAAGCAAAATTAACAATTAATGAAATTCAAACATACGGAGAATTGATATATGTTTCTAAAGAATTGGGAACTGATGATGTTTATGAAGGACAACCTTCAATCGAGGGTATAAGTTCTCCAACAGACTTTGGTGTGTTGAAAGTTGTCATGACGCCAAGTCTTGCTCAAAAAATAAGAAATTATAATGATGATAAGAGTTTTACTGATCAAACATTAATGTGTTATGATTACACTTATGATACTTATAAATTCGAAAAGATATTCTGCTATAGTTCATTCTTAGATGAGTATAGAGATAATCCTAATTTCACTTTCTATTCTGGTAGATTAAGTGATGATAATTCAAGAAGTACAACTAATAATCAAAATGGCTATTGGCAAACATTTATTGATCAACCTGATTGTGGCGGCAGTAGTTGCGGTCAATATGCTGAGAAGATTAATAAGATTGTTGAAGGAGAAATGAGCCAAATTGGAGGACCTTCTTGGAGATAAACATGAAATGAAAATTTCATGTTTTTTTTATAAAATTAACGTTTTGTAAACTTGTATTTATAAATTAGATATGGTAAAATTTTAAATAGTAAGGGTAGGGAAGTTATACCCTATAAGGAGAGTGTTTTTATGAGAAATGCAATGTGGGGATATTGGTTAATTTTATTAGGTATTTTTGTTGTGGTTATTATGCTACTTGTTCAAAGTATTACAACAACTAGTACTGAGGATAGATATTTAATAAATTCTATCGCTGAAGCATCTATGGTTGATGCTGTTGATAAAGGTTACTATAGAACATATGGTGAGTTAAAGATTAACAAAGAAAAATTTATGGAAAACTTTATAAGAAGAATGGCTGAAGAAACATCTTTAACGCAAACATATACTATTGAGTTTGTAGCAATTTATGAAGCACCACCTAAGGTTAGTGTTAGGATTTCTACAAAATCAGCAAGTTTTAATATTGACGGAGATAAAGCTGTATACGACATTACAAATAATATTGATGCTATTATTGCGGGTAAATACGTAAAAGCTAATTAATTATAGAAAGTGAACAATAATGAAAGGGTTATTAAAGTTTTTTATAAACAAAAAGACTATTGTGTTATTTGGCGTTATTGCTGGAATAGCGGTTATTGTTGGCGGGTATTATTATAGGACTCAAATATTGACTGGTCCTGTTGAGGTTTTAGTTGCTAAAGATACTATTAATGGTAAAACGCAAATTGACGCTACTATGTTTATTAGAATGAAAATGAATAGTGCTGATCTTAAAGCTTTAAATAAGGCATCTGGCAGAACTGATTCGATGATTTACAAGGCATCTGAAGCAAATAACCTTATTGGTAAATATGTTAAAATATCAGCTACAATACCTAAAAAGGGCTTATTTTATAAAGATGTCATTGTAAGTGAAGAGGAAATGCCAGACGATATTTGGCGTGAGGTAGAAGATGATCAAACAATTTATATGTTAGATGTTACTTCTATTGATACTGATTTCAATTCTATTAAGCCTGGTCAAAATGTGGCTATATATTCAAAATATGTTGATGAAGTAGGCACGTTAATGCAAGAGTGCTATATTGGTAGTATAAAGGTATATTCTGTTAGAGATAAATCTTTAAAGGATGTTAGTCAAAAAGGTTATAATGGTACTCCTGCAATAATGTATTTTATTGTTTCAAATCATTATTATCAATATTTGACAGTAGGGTCAACTTCTGGAGTAACTTTTTATCCAGTTCCAATTGGTAATATGAAAGAAGAAACCACCTGTGATGGTAGAGTTACAGAAGAATTTATTAAGCGTAAATTATACTCAAGTACACTTGATTAAAAAAAGGAGAATTAAAAATGGGAAATGGTATTATTGCTGGAATAAAGCGATTTGCAATGAACAAAAATACTGTTACAATATTTGCTGTTCTTGTTGGTATTGTTGTTTTATGGGTTGGTTATAGTTATAGAGTTGGCCAGTCAACAAAATCTGTTGAAGTTTGGGCAGCAGGAGCAACAATAAAACCCGTTACTAAAATTGATAGTACTATGCTTGTAAGAGTAAAGATTAGTGAAACACTTGCAAAAAAATTAAATATTTTTTATACGAAAGACAATTTAAATGATTTATATACAAATGTTAATGTTACTGTCCCTAAATCTGGCTTTTTTTATAAAGATAGAAATCAAATTGTAAAAAAAGAAGAAGTTCAAAATTCTATTTGGCAAGGATTAGATGAGAACTATGGTATTTTTTATATGTCAGTTGATGATAAATCTACATATGGAAATTCTATTACGCCTGGAAGTTATATTGACTTATATTTAAAGGGAAAAAATCCTGATACTGGCGGAAGGATATTCCAAAAGTATGTAGAAAAAATCCAGGTTTTAGAAGTTAGAGACGGAAGCGGAAAAAACGTATTTGCTCAAGATACTCCAACTAAACCAAGTTTAATGTTATTTGCTATTGAAAATGATTTATTCGAAGAATTAACATTTATTCGTGAATTGGGCGGTGATTGGACTTTAGTTCCGGTACCAAGAGGAATTGAATATGGACAAAATGATGGCGAAACGAAAAAAGTTTCAAATGAATTATCAGCTATTATTCAAAGATATAATGGTAATGTGGGGAACTAGAAATGACACAATTCGTTAATTACTTAAGATCAATAGCTAGTAATAAAAAAGCTCTTGGAGGGCTTATTATTATAGTAGTTACTATAGTAATATGGGTCGTATATAACAACTTAGTATCAACAGGTAAGAATCCAGGAACAGTTTATATTGCAAAGAAAGCGCTATATCCAGGAGATATTATTACAGCAGAAAGTATTGGACGTGCAAATGTTAGTAAAAAATTTTTAAGTAAGTTGGATGTTGTTAAGCAAGGTGATTACGGAAAAATCGTTTCTGGCGATTACTGTATTAAGGAAGGATATTCCATCCCTAACAATGGTTTAGTTTATTTAGATGCTCTTACTTCTGAAAATTGTAATAATTTATATGAAGATGAAGAGTTTGATGGAACTTATTATATTTATCATCTTAGCGTTAATAATACGCTTTCTTATGGTAATTCTATTTTACCAGGATCATATATTGATTTATATTTAAGAATAGAAGCAAATTCAAGAGCGGGCAACAATAGAATGGTTTTTCAGAATTTTATTAAACATATAAAAGTTTATAAAGTAATGAATAAAGGTAAAGATGTATTTGCTCAAGATCCATATGATATTCCTACACATTTGTGGTTTAAAGTTGTTAAAGAGGATTGGGAAGTTTTAAAATCAATTGAAAAACTAAGCGGATATGGTTTTAGACTAGTCCCTATTCCAAGAGGAGCAAGTTATTCAGAAAAATTTCAAAATGAAGGGGAAAATATTAAATCTGAAGAATTCAGTAGATTAAAGCAATATGTTGATTCTGTTTCAATGATGAATACTGATTATACATATGTAGCAGATGAATAAATAAATAGAAAGGGTTGATAAAAATGAATGAGGCTATATTTTCACAGTTAGATTTTGGGCCTTTAAAGGAATTTCTAAATGATGATAATGTTACCGACGTTTCATATTCAAATGGAGGACAAGTTTGGCTTAAAACATTAGATAAAGGTATATATCGTGTTGATAGACCTGATATAAATAATGCTTTGTTTGAAAAATTGGCGTTTCAATGTTCGAATGTAATGGGTAAAACTTTCAATATGGCTTCACCATTTCTTGATGCCGAAAGTTCGGAGTTGCGTCTTAACTTTGTACATGAATCTATTGCGACAAATGGAATAGCATGTGTTATACGTAAGACCCCAGCTAAGATAAGATTAAATCGCGAAAAGTTACTAAATGAAGATTATATTTCTGAGAGCGTATTAGACTTTTTAATTACTTGTGTACATGGACACTGCAATATTATGGTTAGTGGTGAAACTGGTTCAGGTAAAACAGAGCTTGTTAAGTACTTGGCAAGTAATACTGCTGAAAATGAAAAGATCATTACAATTGAGGATACACTAGAACTTCACTTGGATAAAATTTATCCACATAGAGATATAGTTGCAATGAAAACAAATAATATTGCAAGTTATACAGAAGTATTGGTTACATGTATGAGACAGAACCCTAAATGGATTCTACTTTCCGAGGTTCGTTCCGCTGAAGCTGTTACTGCTGTACGTAACTCTATTTCATCAGGTCACAATATTATTTCAACAATTCACTCAGATAGTGCTGCAAATATACCAATGCGTCTTTATTCCTTAATGGAATCAAGTCAAGACGTACAACAATTCTTAAACTCAATTCATAGATATGTACAACTTGGAGTTCATGTTAAAGGTTTTATGGATAACACTATTGGAAAGTTTAAACGTGAGATTGTAGAAGTATCTCAATTTTATGTTGATGATAATAATGAACCTGCAGTTAATACAATTTTTAAAAGAAATTTAGATGGTAGAATTTGTTATCACAATCCTACTCATCATTTATATGATTATTTGGGAAGCCAAGGGGTTATTCTTCAGCCAAATCTTTTTGATGCTGAAATTGCAAATAATCCTCCTGAGGGAGAAAATGAGGAAGTTAAAGAAACTGTGGAACAAAATCCGGTTCAACCTATTTCTGAACCTGCACCAACTGTTCCTAGTCAACCTCAAGCAGTTCCTCAGCAGGTAGCACAGGCTCCTGTACAGACACAACAACCTGTTGTAAATCCTCAACCGGTTGTGACTGCACAACCAGCTCCAATGCCTACTATGCAGGCTGCACAAGCGCCACAACAAATGCCTCAAGTTCAAGCTCAAGGACAAGTAATTAATGCGCAAGTACAACCACAAATTCCGGCTGTACCGATAGGAACGGCTTAGAAGGGTGGTAATAATATATGACTGAAACTTTTTTGGAATTAGCAATTCTGTTAGGACTTGCTCTTTTGATTATTTTTGTTAAATCAAAAGATAATTCTAATGCAAAAACTGGCAATGGAATTGATTCTTTAAACAAAAATATTAATAATTTGCAGCAAAAATATGCAGCATATTCTTTTGCTGAAGTTAAAAAGAAAATGCAAGAATTTGGATATAATTATACATCTAAACAATATATTGTTCAGTGTACCTTAATTGGTGGCTTTGCTGCCATTATCGGGTATTTATATTTTATTTCTATAATTTGGGCAATAATTTATTGTGGAATTGCTATTACATTCGTTCCATTTTTGGCTTATTTACAAAGTAAAAAGAAATATTCTGATTTTATTTTTGAACAAATTCAAACATATACTACGAACGTCATTATGGAGTTTAATACTACACAAAGTTTTGTTAAATCTCTTGAGGGAGTTTATGAATCTGGAATTATTGAAGATCCAATTAAATCAGATATTAAAGTTATGATTGATATGTCATATCAAAATGGTACGATAGATGAATCTATAGCATATTTCAATAATAGATATCCATTTTATATGGTAAAAAATATGCACCAGTTGTTTTTGCAAATTACAAAAGAAGGTGCAAAAGATTCTGGGCAAGCATTGGAAAACATGTCAATGGATATTGACTCACTAGTTGAAGGTGTATATCGTGACCAAATGGATAGAAAAGCATCTCATAGAAAATTCTTAACATTTGGTGGAGCTTTGTTCTTTTTACCAGTTGCATTCCAGTTTATGCTTGGCATGGATTCATATCAAACCAAGTTATTAAATTTATGGTATGTTCAAGTAATTCTACATGCAATTATAATTATAAATGGTTTCTTTATGCTAAAAGGAGAAACATTCTTTAATGAAGATGTGGGGGTAGAATAATGCAAATAGAAATGCTTATATTAACTGTAATAATATTTGTTGTAATGGTTTCATCTGGTCAGATAAGCCTAAATCAACTTGTTACAGATAATGAAATGCTTTTTAGAAAATTAAAAGAAGAGGATTATGATTTCTATGTAAAAGCAAGGTATGGAGAATCAGTTAATCCAAACGTACTTTTTAATCAGAGAATTAAGTATTGGATGATAGTATCTACACTTGCATTGCTAGCAATGATTACTAAAATATCTGTGTTAACAATTTGTATCTCAATTGCAATTGGATTTGGGGTATTTAAGATGGGATATATCAATTTAAGTAAGTATTATAAAGATCATATGATGCAAATTGACTCATTATTACCTCAATACTTGAAAGGATTAGAAATATTAATTCAACACTATACTGTTCCTGTTGCAATAGGTAAGTCTATTACTGACTCACCAGAGATATTTAAAGATGGTTTAAAGATTATGATTGATGAAATCAATTCAGGTGATGATACAATTACCCCATATATGAACTTTGCTAAAAGATATCCTGTTAGAGATTCAATGCGTATGATGAGATTGTTATATAGATTATCATTAGGAAGACAGGAAAGAAAACAGGAACAATTAGTAATGTTTTCAAGAACTATTTCGTCATTGCAACAAAAAGCAAGAGAAACTAGATATGCTAATCGTCTTGAAAAGATGGAAAACAAAACTATGCAAATGCTTGTATCAACCGGTGTTGGATTAATGATACTATTGTTGTTATCTGTAATGCAGATGATGGGATCATCATAAAAAATGCTTTACAGTGTAAATGTCAAGAAATATTGATAAAAAAAATATATTATTGTATACTAAAATTAAGATAAAGGAGGAATAAATTAATGAAAGAAGCTACAGGTGAATTAAGTACAACAGTTATTGCCGTAGTTGCAATCGGTTTAATTGCAACATTATTTGCTACAATTGTACTTCCAATGATAAGAACACAAATTGATGCAGGTATACATTGTGCTGCTGCAGTAAACTGTGAGTGTGCTGAGGGTTCTAATACATGTGAATGTCAGTATTATGAGGAAGACGAAGAAGGTCACTCTATATTATCTGAAAACAAAATTCAATGTCCTAATAAAAATGGCGATAGATAATAAAAGGATAATATAAAAATGAAAGAGGCTACTGAAGAACTATCAAGTATGTTAGTTGTTGTTATTTTAATTGGCATGCTAATAGCCTTTTTTTTAACTGTTATATGGCCTGCATTGCACTCAAATTTTGAAAGCCAATCAAGTTGTGATAAAGCAATTTGCGGCAGAAAGTGTGATGGGGTTGTAAATAACGACGTATCTGATGGTATGATTTGGTGTTGTTATAAAAAGCATGATATACAATGTCCATATAAAGGATAGGTGTTTTAATGAAGGAAGGTTTAACTGGTGGGCCAATATTATTAATAGTAGTATTTTTTATACTATTATTTGTTGGTATAATGAGTACAACGTTAAATAGAGCAAATGCTTCTGGCGTTAAGAATGACGTTGTACAATATATAAAAAACTATCGTGGTAAATTCCGTGATAGTGATGGTATAGACGATGAATTGTTAAAAACAATTAAGGAATCTAATCATTATTCAACAGGTAAATGTAGTAATGGCTATGACGGATATGATAGATCAGGAACTAATGTTGATAATTCAACTGCAGTTCTATGCGTTAAAATGGTTGAAGCTGTCAATGAATTTGGAGAAGGAAAAGAAATACTAGCTGATCCAGATAAACAACATGGTTGCTATTATATGGTTCAATTGTTTTATAGTTTTTATATTCCAATGGTTTCTTCTGTATGGAGTATGAAAGTTACGGGACAGACTCCAATTGTTTATAATTGTAGTTAGGTCCTAAATAGTTAAAGAGGTTGAAGTATGATAAAAGAAAGTAGTATGTCTGCGTATGCATTTTTGGCAGTAATTTTATTTATTATATTGTTTTCAAGTTTCCTTGCTTTAACTATGTCATATCAAAGGGTATATAGACTTAAAAATGAGGCTTTAAATATTCTTGAAAAATATAATGGTTATACCGAAATATCTAAAGGAATAATGGATTCTTATTTTCAAACGCAGAATTATAGTAATAGAGGTTCATGCTATCATGATAACGGTGATTCTGAATATGGTGGCTGGTATGGTGTCAATTATGGTGAGAAACCTGTTTTGGCTGACAATACTACTACATATAATTATTGCCTAAAGAGAATTACAATAACTACAGAAGAAGGACAAACTAAAATGTATTATAGAATTATGTTTTTCCATATTATAGATTTGCCAATTTTTAATTTATTTGGCACATTTAGAGTAAATGGAACAACAAATATTTTATACGATCAAAGTTTGCCTGATATGTGGGTACAAAATCCATAAATAAAATAAAATGAACAAGATTTGTAAAGTCTTGTTTTTTATTTAAATTTGATTGACTATAAATAAATAAAAAAGTATGATATAAATGTAAAATGTTAATTAGGAGGTTCAAATGAATATAATTATTTCGAATAAATATCAACAATTATTATCAAGTTTGGATATTGTGTCTGATAATGTTTTAAATGGAGTTTATTCCGTTAGTGAAATTGTTAGTAAATTTGGAAATGGACAATTTTTTAATAAAATGATAATAGATGTAACTGCTTTAAAGAACTATGAAAACTCTGAGACACTTAGGGGCCTTTCAAGAAACTTTGATGCAAGTAAGATAATTCTTTTATTAGATGATTCTAGAAAAACAAATTCAAGAGAATTCTTAAGCAATTTAGTTAATATGGGTATTTATAATTTTACAAGAGAAGTCAATAATATTCCATATTTAATAGATCATCCAAATTCTTATGCTGATGTTGAACAATATCAAAATTTTGGTGGTATAAATATTAATCCATTTAACGATAAATCAGAGGAAGCTGCTGATAGTTATTTAAATGGAGAGATGGCTCAAAAAGTGTTGGGAATTAAGAATTTAACTGATGGAGCTGGAGCTACAACTTTAGCTTATATGTTAAAGAAATGTCTTGATAAATGTTATAAAGTTAAATGTATAGAAGTTGATAAAACAGATTTTGATTTTTTTAGAGATAGAGAAAATCCGAAAGAATATGTTAGTGTTCATGCTAATGAATTGCAGACGGCAATTGGCAATATGCAAGATATGAATGTTATTATCGTAGATTTAAATGAATCAGGTAATGAATCATTATGTAATGATGTTGTCTATCTAATGGAAACGAGTATTGTCAAATTAAATAAGGCAATAAAAATGAATCCTGAGACATTTAAAAACTTATCTGGAAAGAAAGTTGTAATTAATCAAAGTACAATTAATGCAAAAGGTATTTCTGAGTTAGAAAAAGATCTAGGTGTACATATTTTCTATAATATGCCATCAATGGATGATAAGGATGCAAATGTTGAAGAATTAACTAAATTCTTGAATGGTTTAGGCTTCTCAAGATTAGGTAATTCAGTAAAAAGTGGGTTCCCAAGTATATTTTAATATAAGTCGAAAGACTTATATTTTTTTATTTAAAAGATAGTTGTTTTGTGATAAAATATTTCTATAGGTTAGTGATTATATGAATAAAGAGACATTCATGCTTATGGCAGGTGGATTATATTTATTTGGGATTGTTTTAATTGTTGTTGCTTTAAACCTAATTAATAAGCTTACAAAGGATAAATACAAGAAGCAAATAGAAAAACTTGAAAGAGAGAAAAATCTTGTTGTAAATGCCAATATGGTTACTGAATTAAATAAGGTTGAAGCTTTAGCTAACAATGAGGAACTTAAAGAAAAATATGAACTATGGAAAGAGAGATTTAAGACTATCAAAGAAGTTGATATGTCTAAAATAACTGACGAAATAAATGAGATTGAGACTCTTTTTGTTGAGGGTAAATATAAAGATTTAAATTCTTCAATATTAAGTGCTGAATTAGATTTAAATATGCTTAAAACAAAGGCAGATTATCTTTTTAATGAGATAAAAGATATAACATTAAGCGAAGAAAGAAATAGAGAAGTAATAATAAAATTAAAAAGCGAATATCGTGAAATAACTGATAGATACGAAGAAGATCAAGAGGGATATCAAATAATTGAGACCCCTTTAAAATTACAGTTTGAAAATGTTGAGAAGTTATTCCAAGCTTTTGAATCATCAATGGAGAGAAATGCTTATACAGAAGTTGGTAGAATTGTTAGAGCATTGGATGATATTATTAGTAATTTAAAAGTTATTATTGATGAAACTAAGCCTATTGTTAACTTAGGTAAGAATTTAATACCTAAACGTATTGAAGACATTATGAATATTAAAGATCGTATGACTTCTGATGGATATAATCTTGAATATTTAAATGTTGAATATAATAAGAATGAATCAGAGAAGAAGATTCAGGATATTTTCCAAAGATTAAATGTGTTAAATGTTGAGGATTCACTATTTGAACTAACAACTATTTATGATTATTTTGACTCATTATATGCAGATTTTGATGCTGAAAAAGTGGCTAGACATAAATTTGATGATTATATGAGAAGTATTCTTATTAAAACTACTAGATTAGAAAAGGTTAATAATGAATTATTGAAGAAAATTGATGATATTAAATATAGTTATGATTTGGCTGATGAAGATATAGTTGTTATTTATGAGTTAAGAGACACTCTAAGCGAGATTCGAATGGAATATGATAAAATAATCGATTTATTTAGAAGAAAGGCTCTAGCATATACTAAACTAACTAAAGAAATGAGTTCTTTAAACACTAGATTGTTAGATGCTGAAGAAAAACTTAACTTAGCTCTTAAAACATTAGGTGGATTAAAAGAAGATGAAAATAGAGCAAGAGAGCAATTAGTAGAAATTAAGAAGATACTTGCTAATACAAAAAAGAAACAAAGAAGTTTTAAACTTCCAAGTACACCAAAGAATTATTATGTTGAATTGGATGAAGCTATTGAGGCTATTAGCAATATTAGTGAAGAATTAGAAAAGAGACCTATATCAATTAAAACATTAAATACAAGAGTGGATACTGCTAGAGATTTAGCTTTAAAAGTATATAATACAATTAATGAAACAATTAAGTTAGCTAAAATGGCAGAAGTTGCTATTGTATATGGTAACAAGTATCGTGTGACAAATAAGGAAATTGACATGGGACTTGTTAGAGCGGAGAATGCATTCTATAAAGGAAACTTTAAGAATAGTATTGAATACGCAATAAATGCTATTAATATAATTGAACCGGGAATCCATAATAAATTATTGGAGGACTATAAGTAATGATATATTTAGATTATTCAGCAACAACTCCGTTGTCGCTTGAAGTACAAGACACAATTAACAAAGTCACAAGAGAATTTATTGGCAACGCGAATTCATTAAATTCATTAGGGCAAAAATCAAGTGAATTAATGAAAAGCGCTACTGAGCAAATTGCCAAAATTTTTTTGTGTGATGAAAAAGAAATAACTTATACATCTGGTGCTACGGAATCGAATAATCTTGCTTTAATAGGAACATGCTTGGCAAATAAAAAAAGGGGAAAGCATATTATTGTTTCTAAATTAGAACATCCAAGTATTTATGCAATATGTGATTATTTAAAAACGTTAGGGTTTGAAATAAGTTATGTTAAGAATAATGAAGATGGTTTAGTTGATTTTGAAGATTTAAAAAAATTAATTAAGCCAAGTACTATTTTAGTAAGTATTGTTGCTGTTAATTCTGAATTAGGAATTAGACAGCCGCTTAAAATGATTAGACAGATAATTAAGAAAGCTAATCCTAAAACATATTTTCATAGTGATATGACTCAGGCTTTAGGAAAAGTAAATATTTCTTTAAAGGATGTTGATATGGCGAGTATGTCTATTCATAAAATATATGGACCTAAAGGAATTGGTATATTTTATAAAGCAAATAATGTTAAAGTTAGCCCTTTGTTGTATGGATCTGGAAAGAGTAATTTTTTACATCCAGGTACGCCTGCATTACCTTTAATAGTGGGATCATCAAAGGCTATTCGTTTAGCTACTGAAGATTTAGATAGAAAATATAGTTATATTGAGAAATTAAATAAAAAGTTAGTTAATTTCTTTAATGAACTTGAAGGAGTAACCGTTAATAATACGGAATATTCTATTCCTAATATGCTTAATATAAGTCTACTTAATATTAGGCCGGAAACGTTTATACATGCTATGGATGAACATGAAATATACTTAAGTACTACAACAGCATGTTCAAGTGGAGATTCTTCTTCAAGCGTTATGGCGTTATATAATGATGAAAAAAGAGCTTCTCATACGATTAGAGTTAGTTTGTCATCATTAACTACTAATGATGAGATAAATAAGTTTATAGAGATATTTAAAGAGGAGTATAATAAGTTAAATGATTTAACAAATAAATAACAGGAGGAAATTATGACAAAGTTAGTATTATGTATTTTAGATGGATGTGGATTAAGAGATAATTCAGATGGAAATGCGTTTAAGAACGCAAAAAAACCAACATTTGATATGTTAGTTAATAAGTATCCGCATACTATTTTACAAGCAAGTGGAAAAGCAGTGGGACTTCCAGAAGGACAAATGGGAACTAGTGAAGTAGGGCACATGAATATTGGAAGTGGAAGAGTTGCTCTTCAACCTTTGGAGGCTATTAATGCTGCATTAGATGATAAGTCTTTATATAATAATGAGGAATTATTAAAAGTATTTAAACATGTTAAAGAAAATAATTCAAATTTACATATTTTTGGATTATTATCTGATGGTGGAGTACATTCTCATATTAATCAATTATTGGGATTATTAGATATTTGTAAAGAGAATAATGTTACAAATGTTTATATAGATGTTTGTACTGATGGTAGAGATACCTATGAAAAGAGTGCATTAACATATTTGGATATGTTGAATAATAAAATTAAAGAATTAGGATTTGGTCATATTTCTACAATATCTGGTAGATATTATGGAATGGATAGAGATGATAATTTTGATAGATTAAAATTATCATATGATGCAATTGTTTATGGAAAAGGTCCTAAATATAGTAATTATAATGAAATGATTGAGGAGAATTATCAAAAGGGAGTATATGATGAATTTTTAATTCCTGGCTTAATTGATAATGCACCACTTAGTGATTCTGATGCAATAATTGCTTTTAATTTCAGAAAAGATAGATTAAGAGAAATGTTTACATTATTATCTAATCCAGATGCATATAGAGAAAAAGCAGAAGAAAAAGGAATAGAAGTTAAAACATTTGATAATTTAAAAGTATTAACAATGTTCCCTGTTGTTGAAACAGTTAAAGCTCCACATGCATTTAATGATTTAGACATGAAAAATATTTTAGTGGACTATTTGCATGATTGTGGCTTAAGTCAATTTAGAATTGCAGAAACTGAAAAATATGCGCATGTAACTTTCTTCTTTGATGGCGGTAGGGAAGTTGAATATCCAGATATGAAAAAGATATTAATACCATCACCAAAAGTAGCAACATATGATTTACAACCAGAAATGAGTGCCTATAAAGTTACTGATACATTCTTAGAAGAAGTAGGTAATTATGATGTTACCATTATGAATTTAGCTAATGGTGATATGGTTGGTCATACTGGTAATTATGATGCTGCAGTTGAAGCTGTTGAAGACATGGATAAATGTATCGAAAAGATATATAACAAGGTTGTTAATGAACTGGGTGCAGTATTAATTATTATTGCGGATCATGGTAATTGTGACATGATGTGGGATGAAAATCATAATCCTGTTACTAGTCATACAACTAATCCTGTCCCTTGTATTATTACAAAAGAAGGATTAACATTAGTTGAAGAAGGTAAGTTAGCTGATGTTGCTCCAACTATGTGCGAATTACTAGGTATAAAGATTCCTGATGAAATGGATGGTTCATCACTAATAGTTAAAAATGAAAGATAATTTATTTTATAAATTTGCAAAACCAATAATTAAGTTCTTGTCATTCGTAATATTTCATCCAAAATATGAAGGAAAGGAGAACTTGCCTGATAAAGGTGGATATGTTTTGGCGGGTACACACACAAATAATTTAGATTGTTTTATGTTGATAGCGGCTAATAAAAGACAAGTTCATTTTTTAGCAAAAAGTTCATTATTTAAGGGAATTACAAAACCGTTTATGAAAATGATGGGAGTTATTCCTGTAGATAGATCAAGAAAGAATCCGGAGATTATGGATCTTTCAAGAGAAGTACTAAGAGAAGGAAATATAATTGGAATATTTCCTGAGGGAACAATTAATAAAACTAAAGATCCGATTATGCCTTTTAAGTATGGTGCCGTTAAAATGGCAAACGATACAAAGGTACCAATTATTCCATTTGCTATTACAGGCAAATATAAAGTTTTTGGTGGAAAATTAAAAATAAAATTCGGACAACCATATTATACAAATGATGATATTGAAAAAAGTAATAATGAATTAATGAAAAAGGTTGTATCTTTAATGGAGGTTAAGTAACATGGGATTTTTAAAGAGATTATACAGAAAACTATTCAAAAAAGATGTAGACGATAAATGGTTAGAGTATTATTCAAAAAAAGAAAGAAAAATTAAATTTACAGAGAAAACTATTTATGAATACTTACTTGAAGGAGTAGGGGTTCATACAGATTATTATGCTTTAAACTATTTTAATAATCGTATTACGTATGAAACTATGTTTCATAAAATTGATATGATAGCAAGATCATTAAAATCACTGGGAGTAAAGAAACAAGATATAGTAACTATTTGTATGCCTAATACTCCTGAAGCGGTAGAAACTTTCTATGCTATAAATAAGATTGGTGCCGTAGCGGATATGATTCATCCACTATCTGGACAAGCTGAGATTAAAAAATATTTGGAACAATCTGAATCAAGAATTTTATTGTTGTATGAAGATAACTATGAAAAAATTATGTCTATTTTAGATGATACTCAAGTATATAAAGTTATTCTTGCTTCAGTTGCACAATCTATGCCACCTTTATTGGGTAGAATGTACAAATTATCAAGAATATTTAAATTAAAAAGGCCAGGATTTAGAGACCATGAATATTTAACATGGAATGAATTTTATAATTTAGGGTATTCTTATCATAAAGAGACGGCTTATCCTATGAAGAAAGACGATTTAGCTATTATTCTTCATAGTGGTGGTACAACGGGTACTCCAAAAGGAATAATGATATCTAACTATAGTTTTAATGCACTGGCTCAGCAAGGCGGAGTTAACGTAAGTGGAACTAGACCAAAAGATAAGATTGTAACTATATTACCAATATTCCATGGATTTGGATTAGGGGTTTGTTTACATTGCCCTTTATCGTTAAAAGTGGAAGTTATATTAATGCCTGAATATAATGCTGGAAGATTCTTACAAGCTATTAAAAAATATAATCCAAATATCTTGGCTGGTGTTCCAACATTGTGGGAAGGTATGATGTCTAACAACAACTATGATGGAGTTGATTTATCAAGTTTAAAATATGTTATTTCCGGTGGGGATTATATGACTATTCCTATGGAACAAAAGATGAATAATTGGTTACATACTCATAATGCTAAGATTAATATTTCTAAGGGTTATGGTATGACTGAATCTGTTGCTGCAACATCATACACATTTGATGGAACAAATGAACCAGGATCAATCGGTATACCTATGATAGGAAATTCATTTTGTATTTGTAAACCCGATACTGTTGAGGAACTTCCTTTAGGTGAAGAAGGAGAAATATGTGTATATGGTCCTACAATTATGATGGGATACCATAAGAATCCTGAAGAAACAGCTTTAGTTTTAAGAAAACATAAAGATGGTAAAACTTGGTTGCATACAGGTGATGCTGGTTATATATCTTTAAATGGAGTTATTTATTTTACCCAAAGAATTAAAAGAGTTATTATATCTAGTGGATTTAATGTCTATCCAAGTGTTATTGAAGAGACAATTGAACAACATCCAAATGTTGATAAGTGTTGTGTAATTGGCATACCTCATCAATATAAGATGCATGTTGCAAAGGCGTATGTAGTTTTAAAAAACAAAAAGTTAGAATCTAAAACAAAATATGAATTAAAACAAATGTGTAAGAAAGATTTAGCTGCTTATTCTCAACCAAAAGAATACGCATTTGTTGATTCACTACCTAAGACTTTGTATAATAAAATTGATTATAAAAAGTTAGAAATGGAGAATCAAAATGAAAAAGACAGAAAAGAAAAGTAAATTACCTAATTTTGGTTTGCATTTTTTTAGAACTATATTAGGGCCTATTTATAGATTATATTACCATCCAAGAATTATTAATAAAGAAGTAATTCCTAAAGATGGACCTATCTTAATAGTGGGTAATCATAAGCATGTCATGGATCAATGCTCTGTTATTATATCTACAAAAAGACCAGTTCATTATATGGCAAAAAAAGAATATTTTGATGGTAAAATGGCATGGTTCTTTAAAGCTGCAGGTTGTATTTCTGTTAATAGAAGTATACATGATGAAACAGCTAAGTCACTTGCTTTAGAGGTGCTAGAAGATGGTGGAGCAATTGGATTATTTCCTGAAGGAACTAGAAATAAAACAAAAGAATTCCTATTACCATTCAAATTCGGTGCTGTGTCTATGGCTAAAAAAACAGGAGCTACACTAGTACCTTTTGGTGTAACTGGTGATTACAAGTTTAGATCAAAAGATTTAACTGTTCGTTTTGGCAAACCGTTTAAAGTAGATGACATGGATTTAGAAACTGCCAATAAAAAGTTAGAAAAAGTTATTGGTGACTTAATGCGTGAAAACTTAAGAGAACAAGAAAAAAAGAATAAAGAAAAATAACCAAAATGGTTATTTTTTTCTAATTTATTGCAAGGTATAAAAAAATAAAGTATACTACCTACGTAAGAAAGGGCGTTAATATGAAAAAGTTAATTGTTATTAAGTATGGCGAGTTATCAACAAAAAAAGATAATATTAATTTCTTTTTAAAGACACTAAAAAACAATATTGATTATGCTTTAAAAAACATTAATCACGAAATTAAGTACGATCATGGAAGAATGTATATTGATGTAGCTGAAAGTGACTTAGAAACTAGTGTAGACGTTTTAAAGAAAGTATTTGGTATTCATGAAATAGTTATTGGTTATATTATTGATACGACTGATTTTGATGAAATAAAAGCTAATTTAGAAATACTTGTTGATGAAGAGGAATTTAGTACTTTTAAAGTTGAAACAAAAAGAGTTAATAAAGATTATCCTTTAACAAGTCCAGAAATATCAAAACAACTCGGTGCTGTTATTTTAAAGAAGAAAAAGATAGTAAGTGTAGACGTTCATGAACCTGAAATAGTTGTTAATGTGGAAATAAGACTAACTGAAACTCTTATGTATTTAAAAGGAATTCCTGGATGTGGAGGATATCCAGTTTCTACCTTAGGTAAAGGCTTACTAATGCTTAGTGGTGGGATTGATTCTCCTGTTGCAGGTTATCTTGCTATGAAAAGAGGAGTTAAGTTAGAATGTTTATATTTTGAATCTCCTCCTCATACAAGTGAAGCGGCAAAAGAAAAAGTAATGGATTTAGCTAAAGTACTATCAAAATATAACAACGATATTAAAGTACATATTATTAATTTTACAAAGATACAAGAGGAAATACTTAAAAATATACCACATGAGTATTTAATAACAATTATGAGAAGAATGATGTATCGTATTTCTGAAGAAATATCTAGAAAAGTTAATGCTAAAATAATTGTAAATGGGGAATCAATAGGACAAGTTGCAAGTCAAACTTTAACTAGTATGAATGCTATTAATAGAGTGGTTAAAATGCCCGTGATAAGACCTGTTGCATGTTTAGATAAGTTAGAAATAATTGATATATCTAAGAAAATAGGTACTTATGAAATCTCTATTAGACCATTCGAGGACTGTTGTACAATATTTGTACCTAAGCATCCCGTAATTAACCCGAGTGCAGAATTATGTGAAGAGTATGAAAAACTAATTCCATATGAAGAATATATTAGGGAAACTGTTAGAAACCATGAGGTTATAAAACTTAGTTCAATTGAAGGAAAATATCAAGATTTATTATAGAAAATTAAAGCAAGATTTACCTTGCTTTTTTGTTTAAATAAGTAAATAAAGTCTTTAATAAATAAGTAAATAATGGTATGATAATAATGGTGATAAATAATATGAAAGTGGTAAAAGATACGTTAAAAGGAATATTACTTACAATATGGATAGTAATAGCAATTGCATCAACGATTTGTTTATTATTTTTAAATGAGCATAGAGTAAGTGAATTTGGAGATACTTCTATGTTTGTAGTAGATAATAAATCAATATCAAAATATGGATTTAACAAATATGATATGGTTTTTGTTTCTAAACAACCTGAAGATACTTATAAAAAAGGAGATTTAGTGTTCTTCTACTACAATAATAGGGATATTGGAAGTTATGTTAATTTAGCAGAAATAACTTCAATTGATGTGTTAAAGAATACTCAAGATAATTATTATTTTGGAGATGTTGTTGTTTCTTATGGTAACATAATTGGTGCAGCAAATGGTGCAATGAAACTTGGTGGAATTGGATTCATATATAACATTATAAGTTCAAGATGGGGATTCTTATTTCTTATAATTTTACCGACTATTTATTTGGTGGTATATGAAATATATAGAATTGTAGTTGTAGTTAAAAGAGAATATCAAAAAGAAATGAAGAATATGCAATCAGAAGGTAAGAAAAAAGATCCTGAAGATAAACCTATTCTTGAAGAAGAAAAAGAAAAACCACTTTTTGTATCAAGCGAGGAATAATGAGAGCAAAGCTATGGACAGTAAGTATTCTTCTATTTGTTGTCTTGCTGCTTGTTATATATAATTCATATGGTTTATTTGAGAATAATGCTACTGCATTGGAAGAAAATCCTGTTGGTGGTTGGACAATAAACTTAAATGATATCTTAATCTCTGAAACAGGAGAGACAGATATAAATGTTGATGAGTTTGTTTATGAAGACTCTACAACAATAAATAATGGTTATATAGCACCGGGGAGATCAGGATATTTTGATTTAATTCTTGATCCTAGTGGTACTGATGTAGCAATTCAATATGAAATCACATTTAACTTAGATGACGCATATGAAGATAATATAACTTATAGTGTCGATATGCTAAGTGGTGATAGCGCTACACAAGTAGATGAAAACACTTATATAGGAGTAATTACATTAGATGATATTGATGAAGGTGAAACAATATCACTTAGAGTACATGTTAGTTGGGTTAACGACGAGACATTAAATGATTCAGATACTCAACTAGGAATAGTGTTGAATAATAAAATTGTTATTCCAATTAATATAAAATTAATTCAATACTTAGGAGAATAAAAAAGGAAAAAGAGGTTGTATACGTGCCAAAAACAGTTTTAAAAGTACTTAATATTTTGGTAAATGTATTATTAAGTGTAGCAATAGTAATATTGCTACTTATAATAATATTAAAAGTAATGACACTAGCTAATAAAAAGAATTATCTAGATTTTTTTGGCTACTCTATTTTTAATATTGCAACTGGTAGTATGGAACCCACTATTCATGAGAATGATATTATTCTTGTTAAAAAACAAAAGAGTTATAAAGTTGGAGATATAATAACTTATGAAAAGAATAATAGTTATATAACTCATAGAATTGTAGAGATTAATAAATCAGGCATAATTGCTAAGGGTGATGCTAATAATACAACTGATGCTCCAATTAAAAGGGGAGTTGTTATTGGTAGAGTTATCAAGATTATTGAACATGGTGGAATATGGCAAAAAATATTAACCACTAAAGAAATATATATTACTATTTTTATTACTCTTCTTGCTTTTGATTTTGCTTTATCTTACAAAGATAAGAATGAAGAAAAGAAAACTAAGTCTAATAAACTTATAGAGAAAGAAAATTGTGAAATAGAAGAGCCAATGACATTATATGATGATTTTGATAAAACAATGGTACTTCCTAAGTTAAAGAAAAAAGAAGAAAAAATAGATGGTGAAATTCCTGCTAAGGAAGAAGAGAAAGACGAATATACAATTAGATTGGATTTAAGTGAAATTAGTAAGGAAATAAAGGAAAATATAGACAAGGAGGATTAAAACTTGAAAAAGAATCTTAATGAATTATTTGATAAAAAAAAGTTTAAGTTTAATTTCAAAATAATTTTATTATTTCTTTTTTTAGTATTAGCCGCAAATGTGATTGGGGTTGCTTATTCAAGATATGAATCAAATGCCAATGTTTACACAGAAGCTAATGTTGCATATTTCATAGTTGATCAAGGTACACAGTCAAGAACAATTACACTTGATGGCTTAGAACCAAGTGATGATCCATATATATTTACAATAAACGTGTATAATTATGATGATAATAAAAGATGTGATGTTAATTTGCATTATAGTATAAGTTTAAAAACAACAACTAATTTACCACTTCAGTATCAGGTGATTAGGAATGAAACTTATTCTTCTGCAGCAACAAATATAATTGATGCAGATAGCGTTATATCAGATGATGATGGAATGTATTATAACGAGTTTGTTGATAATGATGAGTATGCATTTACAATTAGTTCTAATCAAATAGATCAATATTCGATAATAGTTAATTTCCCGTCGCAATATAAAACAGATGCAAATAAATATCAAGGATTAATTGATTTAGTAACATTTACTATTCATGCTGAACAGGATATTGAAAATTAAAAAGAAAGGAGAAGAATATGGATAATGTAAGAAAGAAAATTAGAAAAGAAACTATAGCAATATGTACTTTGTCTTTCGTTTTATTGTTTATGATTACTATTACAATAACATATTCATATCTTTCTTCAAATGTTAATGAAGCTTCTGTGGGAAGTATGTCAGCAAGTTCCGCCAAAGGAGAAACTTTACTTTTCTTAAAAGGAGAAACTATTAATCAATTAATAGAGACAGAAGATAATACTCATAGGGCTATTACAAGACCTGTAGTGGTTTATACTGCCGATTCAAAAAATAATGGTTCTACTACTTATAATGGTTATATAAATATTAAAAATAATAACATCGTTCGCTCTGAGGATAATTCGGAAGCAATAAATTTGAAAATTAAGAAGCCTGATGGAACCTATGTAAATTCAATTAACGGTTTGAATTTTAATGTAGAAAATAATGTGTTTGATATTACTAATAAAACAGGTGTATTTAAATTTGCAAATAATTACGAAATTAGTGCAGATAAAGGAAAAGAAACGGTCCATACCTGGGAAATAGAAATAATAGTTAGTGATTCAGCAGTAAATATAAATAAAAATGCTAGTAATGAAATAGATACTGATATTACTTTTGTTAAAGGAGAATATGAGGGTTAATAAAATATTATAGAAAGGAGTTAATATGAAAAAGATAAAAATAAGAAATAAGAAATTAAAATTAGTTATTATCTTATTAGGTATTGCTATCATATTACCGCTTACTATAACATTTTCAAGATATGTATATAACTTTGTTAAAAACTATATTATTGAATCTAATAATTTCTTTTTTAACAGTGACAAGTTAACAAAAAATAACGAATTATATCGTGTTAATAACTGGTCAGGGGTTAGTAATTTTACAATTCAATTTGACCTAAATAATCATAAAAATAATATTCTTACAAGTGATACTGATATTGCATACCAATTAAATGCAAGTTGCAGTCAAGATGTTATTTGTAATTTGAGTGCAACATCAGGAACAATATATGTTGATGAGAAAACTGATAATATTGTTTTAACAGTTATTCCTACTCGAGTATTTGATACTGATGAAGAAGTTGAAGTAAATGTGACCGCATCAAGTATTTCGCCATATGAAGAAACATTATCAGCTCATTTCATAATTAAAGTGGGTAAAAAAGGTATTTCGTATGAAATAACGGATTCTGTTGGAAACACATATTTAAATTTTATTATAACTAATGCAGCAGATGAATATAAAGCAATTAGACCAACTGGTTCATATAATGTTGGAGATGTAATTTTAACTGATGTATATAGAAATTTAACTCCTGAAGAAAGAGAAAATTTTGCATCTGCGATGATTACATTATCGTTTGATCCAAATGTAGTTATTCTAGATACTACCAGTGATATTATGGCGAGTGCAACATTTCAGCATACAATGATTAATGGCGTAAATTATATTAGCTCATTAACATTTAAGGTTGATTCTCAAAGTAGTACAGAAGTGAGGTTTTATAAAAAGAATGTTTCACAGAATTACACATATCCTTTTGTAAATCAAAATTCTGTAATAACATTTACAGCACAAATATAAAAAAGAATAGAGGGAGAAAATGGAAAATATTATCGAGGAATATATACAATTTGTTATAGATTTTTTGATTAAGTTTTATCAGACATTATTGGGCGATACATATGATGAGAAAATTGTAAAATCATTTATCGATAAATATGTAAATGTTCGTTATTATAATGTTACTAATTATCCAAATGCAAAGAGTTTTATTGAAAGAATAAATAAGGAACTTAGAGATGTTGCTGATGAATTAATTAAGCAGTATTCAGATAAAAAAGAAACCGTAAAAAACGCTTTTGCTTTGATGGGCTACGTATTATATTTAGATGATTGTGTAGAAATCGATAATATTGTTAAGTTAAATAATGCATTATTAAAAGATACTAATATTAAACTAGAATATACTGATGAAGCAAAAGAAGAATATCGAAATCTAATAAAAGATTTTAACAAGAAGAAAAAAGATTTTTTCAAGATATTTGAATGTGAAGATTTTGAATTAAAATTTAGAAGATTAAAAAGAAATTTACAATATGTTCATATGGCTCAACATTGTAATGTTTCAAAATTATATAGTGATTATGCTATTGAAAAAGCGTTTAATTCAGGAGTTGTTGAAGAAAACAAATATTATTTGTTGTATTATCTTCTAACTGAGAAGATTTTAACTGATGTTATATCACTAAATTTTGATAAAACATATGTTGTTGAATTACCTATATCACTTTTAGGTAAAGAAAAGAAAATAAAAAGATATCTAAGAATATTAGATAGTTCTATAGTTAAGAATAAAATATCAATTAGATATTCATATAAAGATTATGTTAATAATAAAGAAAAAATAAATAAATTAATTAATTTGGGATATAAGATATCATTATTATTAGATGAGACATTTGATAATGATTTTGATTGTTTAATATTATTTAAGAACGTTTTCGTATATGAAAAATATGAATATTATGATATTATAATGGATAGTGAAGATAAAATATTAAAGGATATAGTTGTAACACTTTAATAAGAGAAAAGGGTGAGAGAGATTGAAGACATTTTTAAAATTGTTTTATGAAGTATTATCACAGTTTTTTGGTGGTTTAAAATTAGGCGTTATAGGCATTTTTAAAGGTGTAGTTCAAACTTTAAATGTCCCTCAATATATTAAGATAATAGCCCGTTATAAAGCAGATCTTTCGCCAGGTGAATGGGTATTATTTGGCATAGGTTTATTAATTCTATTAGCTTTTATTGCTGGTATAGTTTTATTAATCGTTTATTTAATTAGAAAATATATTAGATTTAGGAAGACAATTGTGGAACAAGAATCAATGTTAGAGGAAATTTCTACATTAAATTCTAAAGTTTCATCTTTAATGAAAGAAAGAGAATCAATTCTTGCAATGAAAGTTTCCCAACTAGGTTTACAACCAGGTGAGGATAATATTGTTAACCCTGATGAAAATGGTGAAGGGGAAGAAATTGATCAAAATACTGCAATTAGATTCTCTAAATTACATGATGTTGATATACAATATAAAGATTATAAGATTCAAAATTATAACAATTCATTTACTTTACCAGAGTTAATTGAATTATTTAGAAATTTTGCAGCTAGTCAGTTAGGTTTATATTATACATCTGATATGATTCGTATATTTATATCTGGTTTAGCAAGTACTAAGATTGTAATTTTACAAGGTATTTCTGGAACAGGTAAAACTTCCCTAGCATATGCTTGGGGAAAATTCTTAAAGCATGACTCATGTGTTGCATCTGTTCAGCCATCATGGCGTGATAGATCAGAGTTATTTGGATACTTCAACGAATTTACTAAGAAGTTTAATGAGACTGATATTTTAAAAACATTATATGAAGCAGGATATACAGATGATGTTTATACAATCATCCTAGATGAAATGAACATCTCTCGTGTCGAATATTATTTTGCCGAGATGTTATCAATTCTAGAAATGCCTAATAAAGATGAATGGATTGTTGAAGTTGTTTCTTCAGCATGGGCAAGTGACCCTAAACATTTAATAAGTGGTAAATTAAAGATTCCACCAAATTGTTGGTATATAGGAACAATCAATAACGATGACTCAACATTTATGGTTACAGATAAGGTTTACGACCGTGCTATGCCAATAGATATTAATACAAAAGGTCAAGTGTTTGATGCAGAGAATGTTCAAGCTCAAGATATTAATTTCAGTTACTTAGATAAGTTATTTACTGATGCAATAGATGATAATCCTATTTCAGATGAAACACTTAAAAAGATTGAGGAAATGGATGACTATGTTATTAAACATTTCCGTATAGCTTTTGGTAACCGTATTATGGCACATATGAAAAAGTTTGTTCCAGTATTTGTTGCCTGTGGTGGAGATGAAATTGCTGGAGTAGATTATTTCATTGCTCGTAAGATTTTAAGAAAATTTGAACAGTTAAATATTTCATATATTCGTGATGAAATTGATGGTTTCGTAGAATATTTAGATAAAACATTTGGTAAAGATAAAATGGCTGAATGTATTGAATATGTATTAAGGCTTAAGAAGATGTCATAGGTGTTAATATGAGTAGTTTAAGAGTATTTGATACATATGAACATGCTGATAAAAAATCAGTTGTATCCTTCGAAAGTTCAATAAAATCTTCTTATAATATAAAAGAAAACATTGAGAGTCTTGATGTTTCTTTTGAGTGGTTAGAATTAATGGAAGATACAGTAAGATATCTTGATAATATTTTAAGAAATCCAAATAGATTTATCATAAACGAAGAAGAAATAGTTAAAGTTGAACAAGCAAGAAGAATTACTGTTGAAAGTATTAAACATTTGGCAAAACACACAAGTTTTATTCAAGAAATCGAAGCAAATGGAGATGTTAAACCATCTAAAATATTAAATATTAATAAAGATGAAAGTTATGATACATATGAAAATAGAGTAATATATACTCTAATTCAAAATATGAGAACTTTTATAGATTTTAAAAAGTCAAAATTGGTTACTAAATCATTTTCTAAGAATCATAGACAAAGTATGTATTGTGGACAAGCTAAAATGGGAACAGAAAATGTTTCTATTAATGTCACTATGGATGCGTCTGCCAATGTATCTAAAGAATGGAAAGGCAAGAACAATAGTGGTTTAACTATTCCAGAGAGAATAGAAAAGTTAGAGATGAGAATTACTGACTTAACTAATACAACTGTTTATAAAACATTAATGAGAGCTCACGTATCTAGAGTTATTCCACCGATTAAGAAGACAAACTTAATTTTAAAAAATACTAACTTCCAATATGCAATGAAGTTATGGGATTTTTTGCAGAATAATCTTGAGGATGGTAGTACAAAAAATAAAACGAATAAAGAATATAAAGATGATATTGAAGCTAAGGGTAAATTTGATGAATTATTCTTACTTAACTATTTAGTTATGGATAGTTTAACTTCAAATAAGATAGAACAATTAGAATTAACTAGAGATCAAGTTGAAAACTTGACTAATGGTATGATTAATAAAATTGTTGAAATAAATTCTGAATTGCCAGTTGAAGAGATTACTCAAAAGATTGGTGATAAGATTGCTATTATTAAGAATAAAAAAGAAGCTTCTATTGAGGAAGTTCAAACTAAGTTAAATAGTAAGATTCAAAGTGCAATTAGTAAAATTATTAATTTCAAATTAAGAGGGCAAAATGATTAAAAAAATAATTAAATTAAAGGAAGCAATAGATAATAATAAGATAATCAAATTAATTATAGGAATTGGAAAAGGAATTGCATTCTTTATATTACTTTGTTTATTAGTTATTATTTTAGTTCAAAAAATACCTAGCAGTAAGAATATATCTGTGTTTGGTATTAGGATTTATAATGTTGCTACTGGATCAATGGAACCGGTATATAAAGTTGGCGATATTATATTTATTAAAAAGACTGAAGGTAAAGATATAAAAATTGGTGATGATGTTACATTTGATACTGAGAAAATTCAGTATGAAGGATTTACAATAACTCACCGTGTAATTGATAAAAAATTTGATGAAGAAGATAAGCAATATCACTTTATTACAAAGGGTGTTGCTAATGCAATTGAAGATGAGGAAATAACTCAATCACAAATATATGGAAAAGTAATATATAAATCAGTTTTACTTAGTTTTATAAGTAAGTTAACAAATAATATAGTTACATACTTTATTATAGTGTTAATAATTGGTGTATCTTTATCTCTTCAAATAGTAGCTGAAAAGTTTAGTGAAATAGATGAAGAAGATGAAGAAGACGATGAGGATGATTCAAATGGAGGAGAAGAAAAGGAATAATAAGCCTAAAATAAATAAATTTAAGTTTATTCTTAAAATCTTATTTAAAAAAGTTAAAATATGGCAGTTATTATTGGTAGTTGTATTGATAACTGCTAATACTTTAGCGTGGTTTATTTATGCCAGTGAAGTATCCAACGATATCAATGTACATGTTAGATCTTGGCAGATTAATTTCAAAACTGATGATAATCAAAATGTTCAATATGTACAGTTTGATATAGATGAAGTATATCCGGGAATGGCTGATGCCTATGACTCTATTAATATCATAAATGACGGAGAAATGGCAGCTTCTATGGAATATAAAATTATGAGTGCAAATATACTTGGTACAGAATATGTTTCTGTTGATGGAAGATTAGACCGAGGACAAACTCCAAATGAAGATGATATGACGAGTGATGAATTAGAAGACTTTTTAGAATCAAATTATCCGTTTTCAATAACATTTTTAACTGATAGAACTAATTTGGGTGTTGGGGAAACGGGTTCATACTCCATGGAAATTACATGGCCTTTTGAGTCGGGTGATGATGCTACAGATACTTATTGGGGTAATCTAGCATATAGTTTCCAACAAGCCCATCCTACTCAAGAATGTATAGTTGTTAATGTTAAATTAATAGTTACTCAAAATAGATAAAACATCTTAGTAAATAAGATGTTTTTTATATTCTTTATCTTTTTAAATTAGTATAAAAATGATAAAATAAACTAGTGATATAAATGAAAAAGAAATTATTATTAATTTTTATGTGTTTGTTATTCTTATGTGCTTGTAAAGAAGAGGGAAAAGAAATAGAAGTGCAACCACAAGAAGTTGTTTTGGAATTAAATGCGGTTAATCCTGAGGTATATTCTCATATAGAAATTAAAGATTTGATTAAAGAAACAAATGTTGATGATTATAAGAATGAAGTAATAGATACAAATAATGTTGGAATTCAAAATGTATCTATTCATTATGTATATAAAAATAAAAAGTATGTTACGAGAACTGCAGTTAATGTTGTAGATACAACTCCGCCATTAGTACATGGATCATCATCAAAAACAGTGGAACTAAATTATAGTGGTGATTTATGTAATTCAGTTCGTATTGCAGATTATTATGATAGTACGCCAATATGTGTAGTTGAAGGAGAATATGATACTACTAAACTAGGAACGTATAATGTTAATTTATATATAACTGATTCATCAGGTAATAAAGTAGATCATCCGCTTGAAGTTAAAGTTGTTGAAAAAATATCTAAAACAACTTCGTCCTCAAGAATGCCTACGGTTCAATTTGCGGATGCTTATGCAAAGTATAAAAATGATAATACAGAAATGGGTATAGATGTTTCAAAGTGGCAAGCTGATGTAGATTTTGAAAAGGTACGAGATGCCGGAGCAACATTTGTAATGATGCGTATTGGAGTAAAGTTAAAATCAGGTGATGAACCGGTCATGGATTCATACTATTTACAAAATATAAAAAATGCTAAAGCAGCAGGATTAAAAGTTGGCGTTTATTTATATAGCAAGGCATTAAGTGTAAATGAGGCAAAGCATGAAGCAGAATGGGTATTAAATGCTTTAGATGGAGAAAAATTAGATTTACCAATAGTATTTGACTGGGAAATATGGGATGGCTGGAGTACATATCATTTGAGTTTACATGAATTAAATGAAATGGCTAAAACATATATTAAAACAGTTGAAGATGCTGGATATAAAGGAATGCTTTATGGTAGTAGAAATAATCTGGTTAATTATTGGGATGATGATCAAATAGAAAATATTTGGCTAGCTCATTATGTTACTGATACAGGCTATAAAGGATATAAGATGTGGCAGTTTTCATCAACAGGAAGAATTCCAGGAATAAAAGGCGATGTTGATTTAGATGTTATGGTTAAATAGGGAGGATATATGTATAAGGATTTAAAAATATTATTATTAGGTGGAGCAAGAAGTGGTATTTCCGCAGCAAAACTAATTTGCGAAGGCAATGATGTTACTTTGTGCGATATGAAAGAATTAAATGAAGAGGATAGAAAAGAGTTAGAAAGTCTTGGAGTAAAAATAATCATTTCTGATCACCAAGAAGATATTATTGATGATTCTTGGGATTTAATTATTAAGAATCCCGCAATACCATATGTTAGTAAAGTATATCAAAAGTGTTTAGAATTAAATTTAAAAGTGATTAATGAATTAGAACTTGCTTATCATTTTTTACCTAAGAGTACTACAATAATTGGTGTAACAGGTTCTAATGGTAAGACAACTACGTCAACTATTATTTATGAATTAATTAAAGATTTAGGAAGAAAAGTATATCTTGGTGGAAATATTGGTACGGCATTATGTAGTTTTGTAAAAGATATCGAAGAAAATTCTATTTTGTTACTAGAAATTAGTGATCATCAACTAGTGGATTTCCGTGATTTTAAAACTGATATAAGTGTTTTAACTAATATTAGTCCAACTCATTTAGATTATCATGGCTCTTATGAGCATTATAAACAAACTAAGGGAAGAATATTTAATAATCATGATGAGAATTGCTTGGCAATTATTAATAAAGCTAATAACGATGCTATGGAAGTTTCTCAAGGTATTAAATCTAAAGTTGAATATTTTAATGATAATAATAATTATTTTGATGATAAAGGTATTTATATCGATAAGAAATTAGTAATTAGATTAGATGAAATTAAACTATTAGGAAATCATAATTATGAAAATATACTATGTGCTTTATTAGTTATGAAAGAATTCAATTTAGATATTGATACAGTTAAAAGAGTATTAAAAAACTTTGGAGGAGTTGAACATCGTTTAGAATATGTAACAGAATTAAATGGTGTTAAATACTATAATGATTCTAAAGCAACTAATCCAGAGGCTACTATAACCGCTTTAAAGACATTTAAAAGCAATATTCATTTAATTCTTGGTGGACAAGAAAGATTTCAAGATTTTAATGATTTAAATGATTATATGAAATATGTTGGAACTATATATGCTGTGGGTACAACTACACAAAGAGTTTGTGAATATGCAGCTGGAATTGGCAAGAAATGTTATGAATGTAAATATTTGAAAAATGCAATGGATAAAATTAAAGAAAATGTAAAGCCGGGAGATATAGTTTTATTATCTACCGCTAGTGCTTCTCAAGACTTTTATAAGAAATTTGAAGACCGTGGAGATGAATTTAAGAATATAATTAAGTCTTGGCAAGAATAATATAAAGTTTTATAATAATAAATAGAATAGGGAGGGTGTATATGCCAAATCAGGACAATATGAATAATGGTAGTCAGGTAGAAAATGCTGAAGAAATAGAGCAGTTATCTACTCCTCAACAACCAGTTCAAGAAACAAATAAATATGCTGAATTTAAACTTAGACGTAGTGCTGAAGAAATTGGCTTTATGCCACCAAAAAAAGAAAAGAAAAAAGAAATGTCAAAAGGAGAAAAGACTTTCTTCTTAGTTATAATATCAGTATTAATATTAGCAATTGCGGTTGGGTTATTCTTAATTTTAAGAAGAGCAGAAGAAAAAGTGGAATATACAGTTAATCCTAAGAACGTTGTAATTTCATTAAAGACAAGTCCTTCTAAGAATCCAACATTCTATGCTACTTTTAGTGGTATTAAATCGGAAAACTGTGTTGTAGATATATCAAAAATTGATACATCAAAAGAAGGAACATATGATTTTGTAATTACATGTGGACAAAATAAATATAATGGCCGTGCTCGTGTCGAGGGTGGAAAAGTTATTTATAAAGAAGAAGTTACATTATATGTTGGCGAAAGTGTTATTCCAGAGAAATTTATTGTTAAATGTAAATATAAGGAATGTGAAAGTGAATTTATTGTTGATGAGGGAGTAGATATTAACGCTAATGTAGAGTTAGAAACAAACATTAAACTTAAAACATGTGAAAAGGGTTCAACAGATCAGTGTGTTGAAAGTGATACAATAAGATTCAAAAAGATTCCTAAAATAATTGAATCATATGTATGCACAAAACAATCAACTGATTCCTTGAATGATTCAGCTACAAGCGAAAAAATTACTGTCCAATTTAATAATGTTGAAAAAATTGCTGGAAAAATAAAGTATGAGTATGCTTATCAAACCAATTATCCAAAGTATTACGATGACGAAGAAGGCAAAGTTAGAGCTATCGTTGCAGAAAAAGTAATATCTTCAGATGATGTATATTATAGTGGAAAGAAAAGTAAGCCTTATGTTATTAGATATACAGTTGAAGAAGTAATAAAAGAGACAACTAAAAAAGAATTTATTGATACATATATTAATAAAAAGGGATATGAATGTACTCAAAATGAAATAAAAACATCAGAGTAAACTGATGTTTTTTTATTCTTCACAATCTTCAATTTCTGTTTTAGTTTTATGGGGTTCATCAAATAATAAATTGGGATAGTTTTGTTGTCTAAGAGCCTCATAAGTCATTATAGCAACTGTATTAGATAGATTTAACGCTCTAACCTTATCGGTCATTGGCATGCGCATACAATGTTCTATATGGGGTTTAAGATACTTTTTAGGAATACCAGTACTTTCTTTACCAAAGATAAAATAATAATTCTTATTTGGGTCACTATAATCAAATACTGTATGTGGTTTATGTCCGTATCTAGTTAGATAATAAAATTCTCCTTCAGGATTTTTTTCGTAGAAATCTTCAATGTTTTCATATACGTGATAAACACAATTATCTATGTAATTAACGCCTGATCTTTTAATATATTTTTCGTCTAGACTGAATCCTAATGGTTTAATTAAATGAAGAACGGAGTTTGTTGCTACACAGGTCCTCATTATGTTTCCCGTATTTTGGGGTATTTCTGGTTCAAATAACACTATATTTATCATTTTATCATCTCTTTCTTGTGCCAAGTAAAAAAAGCTTTATTCAGCTTTTTCATACTCATTATCTTTTAATAATTTTTCAAAGTCATTAACATTAAATAATTTATCATTATTGCTGCTAATTACTTTTTCTAATTTGTAATCTTTAACATATATTAGTGCAGGAGCTTTCTTAATATCTTCTGTTCCAAATACTTTATTTAATTCTTTATAATAGTCTTCTGTTAATAAGTCAGTTGCATTTAAATAATAGAATATATTTTGTAATGAATAACCATCTATTATTGTTTTTAATTTTGTTTCTAACTTATTGACATTTTTATCTTTAGTATAACTAATTAGAATGAAATATTCGCTAGGCATATCTTCTTTTATTTGAGAATATTCCTTTAATGAATTTAATTGTAAGTTAACAGTCTTTGTTTCAATTAAATAACTATTTAAGTATTTTTCTTCGTTTTTAACTCTTTTCCATTCTTTATAGTATAGACCTAGTCCAACGATTAATATAAGCACTAAAATAGCCTTAATTGTATTTGTTATAATTGTTGACTTGTTTTTTTCTTTAGCCATATTTTATTCTCCTTAACATATACTATGTCATATTATATCAAAAATAATTTATTGATTCTATACTTCTTCGTTATTTTCTTCCATTTTAATTAAAACGTCTCTTGGTTTAGATCCATTTTGAGGTCCAACTATACCACGTTGCTCTAATAAATCCATCATTCTAGCTGCTCTAGTGTATCCAAATCTAAATCTTCTTTGAATTAATGATGTACTTATTTTTCCAGTTTGGATTGCAAATTCTAATACTTCATCATACATTGCGTCATCCGAATTATCATCTCCTGCAAAACCCTCGCCACTAAGGGAACTTTCTGACATTTCTTGAATTTGTTCGAATGTTTTATCATACTGTGCAGTAGATTGATTTTTACAATATTCAATTAATCTTTCTATTTCATCATCTGATATATAACATCCTTGAACTCTGACAGGAGCACTTTCTCCCATAGGGAAATATAACATATCTCCTCGTCCTAGTAGTTTTTCAGCACCGGCTTGGTCAAGAATTGTTCTTGAGTCAATTTGACTTGATACAGCGAAAGAAATTCTTGATGGAATGTTATTTTTAACTAAACCAGTAATGACATCTGTAGATGGTCTTTGTGTTGCTACAATTAAATGAATACCAGCAGCACGAGCTAATTGTGTTATTCTTGTAATTGAATCTTCAACTTCTTTAGAAGCAACCATCATAAGGTCTGCTAATTCGTCGATAATTACTACAATGAATGGCATTTTAGCTATTTCATTATCTGGGTTTTCTTTGTTATATTTTTCAACCCATTCATTATATCCTGCGATATTTTTGAATTCTTTGTCTGCAAATAGTTGGAATCTTCTTTCCATTTCTTCAACTATCTTTTGTAGTGTTATTGAAGCTTTCTTTGGATTAGTTACAACCGGACAAAGTAGATGAGGTACTAAATTATAATTTGATAGTTCAACTTTCTTTGGGTCTACTAAAACCAATTTAACTTCACTTGGTTTGTAACGCATTAAAATTGAACAAATCATTGAATTAATACATACTGATTTACCAGATCCAGTAGAACCAGCAACAAGTAGGTGAGGCATTTTAGAAATATCAGCATTTATTGCTTCTCCTACGATATTCTTACCTAAACATACTTGAATCTTACCAGCTGTTTTTAAGTTCTTGCTAGCATCAAATATTTCTTTAATTTGTACAGCAGCAATAGTAGAGTTTGGTAATTCAATACCAATAGCTTTCTTACCCGGAATAGGGGCTTGAATTCTAACATCTTTCGCTCCTAGCGCAAGGGCAATTTCTTTATTTATACCAAGTATTCTACTAACTTTTGTTCCAGCAGGAACAGTAATCTCATATTCTGTTACAGCTGGACCAATATGTATTTCTACAACTGTAGCATCGATACCAAAGTCTTTTAATACTCGTTGTAATACTTCTTTGTTTTGTTTAACTTCTTCAACCATATTGTTATCATGTTTTACCTTAACTGGGTCAAGTAATGATAATGGTGGAAGTTTATAGTCTCCAGAGTAATTATCAATGATAACAGGTTCCTTTTCCTCTTTAGCAGGAGCGGGTTCATTGTTACGTAAATTCTTTATTTCATCAATACTGTGAATGATTGTTGGCTTAACTTCTTCTTTTTCTTTTATTTCTTCAACTTCAGAAGCTAATGTAAGCGTTTGTTCTAATTTAGCATCCTTTGTTTCATTATTATTATCATAAACAATACCGTCTTCATTAATTATTAAGTGTTTCTTCTTAGAGTCTTCAGGTTTTCCATCATCAATAGGAATATCTTTTAAACCACCAAATATTTTTTCAAATAATTGAGCAATATTCATATTGAATATTAGTACTAATGAGAATATACCTAATACGGCAAGAACTATTTTAGCACCTAACGTAGAGAAAAGGTTTGATAGTAATGAAACACCTAGAGCACCCACCATACCTCCACCAATTAATATAGTACGATCTCCGGTCGATGTAAGTGCGGTACTTGCATCAAAAGTATTTACTCTAGCTAAGCAATTATCTTTTGTCATTTGAATAATTCCAGTAACAGTTGTTTCATGTTTTAAGAAAGCTAAATGCATAACTGATAAAATAACAAATACTAATAAATAAATACCTATTAGTTTTATTGTGAAAAGGTTAGGAGCCTTTCTTTTAATAAGCATATATAGCCCAACATAAATTAGGCCAATTAATAAAAACATCCATCCTTCGCCTAAAAGGAACATTGCACCTTTTTTAAAATACATTCCCGCTGGGCCAAATCCAAAGCCGATAACACCAATAAGTATTAAGATTAGGCTTGTTAAATCTATACTAAAGTTATGAGAACTTTTATTTTGTCTTGTTTTTTTCCTTCTTGCCATATTATTCACCAATATAATTATACTCTAAAATGCTTATATTTGCAAAAAAATATCAATAAAAAAGCACTTATTTTTAAGTGCTTTTAATAATCATTATAATGATCTATAACTTCATTGAAGTATGTTTCTAATTGCTTTAGATCTGCTTCATTATCAGCTTCCGCTCTAAAGATTAAGTTAGGACCAGTATTGCTTGCTCTCATTAATACCCAACCAGTTTTAAATGTTAATCTAATTCCATCTATATCATTTATTTGGAAATTTTGTTTTTTACAGAACTCTTTAATATTTTCAATTACCATAAATTTAACATCATCGCTTGTTGGTATTTTAGTTTCTTCAGTAGCATAGTATTTGTTAATTCCTTCGCATAATTGAACGGCGTTTTTTTCAGTATTTGATAATATTTCAATCATTCTTAGTGAGGCATATATGCCTGAACCCATATCTGCTACTTTATCTCTAAAAAATACATGTCCTGATAATTCTCCACCAAAGGCAAGAGAGTCTTCTTTTACCTTGGCTTGAGTATAACTTGCTCCAGTTCTATACATAAATGGTGTTCCGCCAAGTTTAATTATTTCATCTTCTAGTGCTTTAGAACATTTAACATCATATAAGAATTTCTTATTATCTACTTTATTAATAATATCTCTAATGATGATAATCATAAATTCTTCAGTTGACATTAATGTACCATCATTTTTAACAAATCCGATTCTATCACCATCACCATCATAAGCAACACCTATATCAGCTTTATAATCTAATACAGCTTGTTGTAATTGTTTCATATTTTCTTTAACAGCTGGGTCTGGGTGGTGGTTAGGGAAGGTACCATCATTTTCCTCGTTAATAATTGTATAATCAATATTAAATTGTTGGAAGATTGATCTTGCTACCGAACAAGTAACACCATTTCCGCAGTCAATAACCGCTCTAATACGTCTAGGTCCTAGATTAATTCCTTTTTTCATATAGTCTAGGTATTGAGCCTTTAGGCTTCCATTTTGTAGTGTTCCAACACCAGATTTAAATTTTCCTGCAAGAGTATATTCTTTAAATTCCTTAATTTGTTCTCCTCTAGCATTTGCTAGGTGATCAAATGAAAACTTAAATCCATTATCATCTTTTGGATTATGGGATGCAGTTACCATTATTCCAAATAAATTATTTAAATATCTTGCATAATAATTCATTGGAGTTGTTGATAGTCCGTAGTCAATTACATTACAGCCACTATCAAGAATACCTTTAATTAAATTTTGGCTTAATGGTTCGCTTGATAAACGATTATCATGAGAAACAACACATGTAGATTGATTATATTTCTCTTGTAATATTGAACCATAACTTTTTCCTATTGTGTAAGCTGTTTCCTCGTTTATGTCTGTTGGATATACCCCACGTATATCATATTCTCTAAATATTGATTCTTTCATTTTTATCTCCTTTTATTCTTTATAAACATATATCATTTACATTTAATAATTCTTTATCCCCTAAAATATAAGATTCATTTTTACATTTTACTAATACTATATCTATATTATCTTTATATTTATGTATTGTCTTGTACTCATCTTCGCTATATTTTTCAAATGATTTTATAAGATTTTTTATTGAATTGGCTTTTAAGTAGTCTTTTAAGTTTATATCGTTAATCATAACGTCATCAATATTATAGAGATTAACATTACTATAATATGTATGTAAAGCTGATTCTTTTGTTTTAATTATTTTAATATCTATGGTATTCGTTTGTGTTTCTTTTTTAGAAAAAGTTTCTTTAACACAAATGATTCCAAGTAAAAGAATTAAAACCATACTTATAAAGGCGGGTAAATAAAGGCGAAATGCTTTCATATATATTTTATCCTTTCTACATCATTGTACCATAAATAAAAACAAAAAAATATTAAAAGTTAAATATAAAATGTAGACTAATTTACACAAATGTGCTTTAATAGGAATTAATTCATTTTAATTAGTATTAAAAGTGTTGAATTTTGTTGTTAATTTTGCTAAAATTATTTTGAAAATAGGAGGGAATATAATGGCTCTTGGATTTTTTAATAAAATAATGGGCGACAATGATAACGACGAACAAGTTAATGAAGATGAATTTTATACAGTTTCGAAAGGTGATGCATTAAAAGATGCTGATAAAACTGGAAATAAAATGATTTTGTTAGAACCACGTGCATATTCTGAATCGCAACAAATCGCTGAATATTTAAAAAATAGAAACAGCGTTGTTGTTAACTTAAAAAGAGTTACAAGTGAACAAGCAAAAAGAATTTATGATTTCTTAAGCGGTGTTATTTATGCAATTGGTGGATCAATGCAAAAGATTGGTGTAGGTATTTATCTATGTACGCCTAAGAATGTAAGTGTTCAGGGTAAAATCACTGAAGAAAACGCTGAAGCAAAGGAAACAACTTCAAAGAAAAATACTAATGATGAATTAGATTGGTAATTGGTGATCTAAGTCATGGTCGAGAAATTCAGGGTTGGTTTATCTGGTTATAATAAAGAAGACGTTAATAAATTTGTTGCTGATGTAACAGCAGAGTATGAAAGTTTATTAAATAAGCTAAAAGAAAGCGATGAAAAAGTTCAAAGTTTAGAAGCTGAACTTGTTCATTACAAACAATTAGAAAGTAGTTTAAATAGAGCAATTATGCTTGCTGAAGAAACAACAAATAATATAAGAAAATCCGCTTACGATGAGTCAAGAGTTATCGTAGATGATGCAAAAAAGAATGCATCAAGAATTGTTAATTCTGCATTACTTAGAGCGGAAAGTCTTGAACGTGATAATGAATCTTTAAGAAGAAAAGTTGCTTCTTATAAAAAAAGATTTAAGGATTTATTAGAAGAAAATCTCGACGAGTTAGATAAAATTGATGAAACATTATAAATTATGCTTTTAAAGCATAGTTTTTTTTAAATAAAATGATATAATACATAAGGAGGATTGTTTTATGAAAAAAAGAATTATTACGGGATTGATTATGTTACTTGTTGCAGTACCAATTATTTATTTTGGAGGATATACTTTTGCAACAGTAGTATTATTAATTGCACTTATGTCTTATAAGGAGATGTTAGATTTAAAGAAAAACTACGGAAAGATACCTAATTTGATGAAAGTATTAGGTGCAATAAGTATGCTAATATTTTTGTATAACGATAAAGGCTTTGGCATTAGTTATACACAAATAACGTATCAAAGGATGATAGCAGCATTATTATTAACAGTATTGCCTGTATTATTTTATAAAGATAATAAATATACAGCAAAGCAAGCTTTTTATTTATTTGGAGTTGCTTTCTTCTTAGGATTGGGTTTCAATTTATTTATTAATGTTAGAAATGCTAGTTTACCTATTTTTGTATTCTTGGTATCTATAGCTACATTTAATGATATCTTCGCCCTTTTAGGTGGACGTTTAATAGGTAAACATAAACTTATGCCTACAGTAAGCCCTAAAAAAACAATCGAGGGATCTATTGTTGGCGGTGTATTTGGAATGGCAATTTCACTTTTGATTTATCATTTTTATTGTGGTAGACCAATTGATTTTAGAACCGTAATATGTGTATTAATTTTATGTGTAGCATCACAAATTGGTGATTTGGTATTTAGTAAGTTTAAAAGAGAATGTGAAGTTAAGGATTATTCAAACATTTTCCCTGGTCATGGTGGAATGTTAGATAGACTTGATAGTTTATTCTTTGTAATTATGACATTTATGTTATTGATTTCTAATTTATAATAAATACTAGAAAGGAAGAACATGTTTTTACTAAAATTATTATTGTTTTTTGTAGTATTAAGTCTAATAGTACTAGTTCATGAATTTGGCCATTTTATTTGCGCAAAAATGTTTAACGTGTTCATTTATGAATTTTCGATTGGAATGGGTCCAATTGTTTTTTCACATAAGGGAAAAGACGGAATAGACTATAATTTCAGAGCACTTCCCATTGGTGGATATGTATCAATGGCTGGGGAAGTATATGAAGATGATAGTAATGAGAAAATTCCAAAAGATAGATTTATGTGCAATAGACCTTGGTGGCAGAGATTAATAATCTTATGTGCCGGTGTATTTAATAACTTTGTTTTAGCATTAGTATTATTATTTACAATTGCATGTATTTGGGGAGGCGCAACATATAAGCCAATTATTGCGGAAGTTCAGAAAGATTCAGCGGCAGAACAAGTTGGTTTAGTTGCAGGAGATAGAATTCTAAAAATAAATGGTAAAAAAGTTAGTTCATGGGAAGTTGGTCAAATACTACTAATCATGAAAGATAAAGATGGTGTTTATGATTTTTCTGTTAAACATAAAGATGGAAAAATAGAAGAATATCATATTAAACCAAATATGGTAATGGATAAAGAAACTAAAAAAGAAAGTCCTGTATTTGGCATAGCAATAAAACAATCTGTTTCGAAAACACTTTGGGGACATATAAAATATGCTTTTACTAAATTTAGTACTCTAGTTGTTACATTATGGTATACGCTGGGAGGATTATTTACTGGAAAGATAGCTTTATCTAACTTATCAGGTCCTGTTGGAATATATCAGGTAATAGGCAGTACATTTAGTTATAAAGCTGGGGCAGCTTTTAATTTTGTATTATATATTACAGCGTATTTGTCACTCAATGTTGGTATTATGAATATATTACCATTCCCAGCATTTGATGGTGGCAGAGTATTCTTTATATTAGTTGAGAAAATTAAGGGTAGTCCAGTAAATTCAAAATTTGAAAATGTATGTCATACAATTGGTTTTGTATTATTAATGTTATTAATGATTTTTGTAACATTTAATGATATTTGGGGAGTTATAAAATGAAAAAAATATTAAGTATTATTGCAATTATATTTTTGGGTATATGTCTAACGGGATGCAAAGTAAAAGACGGAAAAATAAAAGGCTTGCATCATATTGAAATCGATGTTAAAGATTATGGTGTAATTAAGGTTGAGCTAAATGCCGATGAAGCTCCTATAACAGTTGCTAATTTTATTGATTTAGCAAAAAAAGGATTCTATGATGGGCTAACTTTTCATCGCATAATAGATGGTTTTATGATTCAAGGTGGAGATCCAACTGGAACTGGAAATGGTGGATCAGATAAAAATATAAAAGGCGAATTTGAATCCAATGGTGTATCTAATAATATTAAGCATCTACGAGGTGTTATATCTATGGCTAGAGCTGGATCTATTCCTGATACGGATGAAACAAGAAATAGTGCTTCAAGTCAGTTCTTTATTTGCCAAGTCGATTCACCACATTTAGATGGCGAATATGCTGCTTTTGGTAAGGTAACTGAGGGAATGGAAATTGTCGATAAGATTGCTAAAGATGCAATTGTTGAAGATAATAATGGAACAGTTTTACCTGAAAATCAACCAGTAATAAACAGTATAAAAGTAATAGATTAAAAGTGCTTGTTAAAAGCACTTTTTTTATTGGTTTTATCTAGAAAAATAACATAAATATTCTTGATTTTAAGTGCTCACTATGATATTCTTAAAATATAGGAGGAGTTAAGAAATGGATAGAAAAAATACTATATTATTAACTGTTATAGCTATAGCAACATTATTAGTAGCAGTAGTAGGAGCGACATTTGCATACTTTTCTGCTGTTAATGGAGGAATGGGAAGATCTGCTGTTGAAGTTAAAACACAAGTATTAACACCAATTATAGTTAATGCAGAGAATAAAATTGCGTTGACTGTATCATCTGAAAATATGATTCAAGAAATTGGAAATAATGATAAATCAGTTTATTCAGAAAATGCTAGTGCAGCTCAACAAGTAAGTGCGTATGCTGATAATTCAAGTGCAGCTAATGACTTTTCTTGCGATTTTGCATTAAAATATATTCCTACAGCTGTTTATAAAAAATCTGCTGAGAATACTGAAAATATTACAGAATTAGAAATTAGTTTCGAAGAAGTAATAGAAGGCTCAGCAACAATTAATAAGACTACCAATAATGCTACATTAGATGGAAAAGTTTATCGTTACGATATTACAGGCGTCTCATCTGAAACTGTAATTCTTGGTGGTACATTTATAATTCCTGGAGGGTCATCTGGTAAAGTGGCATATAATACAAACGTTAGATTCTATAATTTAGGAATTAACCAAGACTGCGATTCAAATCATTATAGTGGTGGTGCTTGTATTGAAGCAAATCACCAAGGAGCTACATTTGGCGGTGACATTATACTAGATGTTTCAAATTGTCAAAATTTGGTTAAATAGTAATTTAAAAGTCTAGAGTAATCTAGATTTTTTCATTTTAGGAGTTAACATGAGTAAAAGAAAAAAGAAGAATAGTTCTGGTAAAGTGTTTATATTTTTACTTTTAATGGGATATTTGTTATATAGTATTGCTGTTCAAATGGGATATTCTTTTTCATATACTCCAAAGGAATCTGATATAAAGAAGATAAAAGAAATTGGAGAATATGTTAAAGAAGATTTCTTTAGTACAATTTATAATAAACTATATTATAAACTTAAAACAAGTGATGAAAGTCTTGATGGATTAGAAATACAATTCATAGATGTTGGACAAGCTGATGCAATATTAATTAGATCCGGTAAAGATAATATGCTAATTGATGCTGGCAATAATGAAGATGGAAAACTATTAGTTAATTACTTATCTAATTTGGGCATTAATGATTTTAAATATGTAGTTGGTACACATGCCCATGAAGATCATATTGGTGGTATGGACAATGTTATAAGAAGATTTAAAATTGGCCAATTTTATATGCCTGATGCAATTACAACAACGCCATCTTTTGAATCTGTATTGGATGAATTAGATAAGAAAGGATATGTTTATAATGTTCCTGAAATTGGCCAAAAGTTAAAAGTTGGTAACGCTGAATTAACAGTTATATATACAAAGGATAATCCTGAAGATTTGAATGATTCATCAATAATCTTATTGCTTGAATATGATAAGGTTAGGGCTTTATTTACAGGTGATGCAACAGGTAATGTTGAAAATGAAATCTTAGATAAGAATATTAGGGCAAATATATTAAAGGTAGCTCATCATGGATCACGATATAGTACTATAGATAAATTTTTGGACAAGGTTAATCCTCAGTATGCCATAATTAGTGTGGGGAAAGATAATGACTATGGACATCCTCATGAACCAATATTAAAAAAATTAAAAAAGAGGGGTATTGAGGTGTATAGGACTGATAAATTAGGAACAATAATATTAACGACTGATGGAAATAAAATTAATATTAAAAGTGAAAAAACGGAGACTGATGGTAAATGAAATATGCAGTAGATGAAATAATTGATGACAAAGTTGTAATAATTGATCTAGAAAGTAAAGAAACAAAAACCATTAATAAAGAACTAATTGATGGTATTCCTTATGATGGAATGATATTAGAGTATAAAGATGACAAATACGTAGAAAATAGTAAGGAATATAGTGATAAAAGGGCTGAAATTCTTAAAAAATTTAATAGATTAATAAAAAAGTCAAAAAAAAGTTCACTTTTTTGAAAATTGTGTGTAGTATATAATGCTATTAGAGAATCTGAATTATCAAGCGATATCTATAGCATATTTGCTGCTGGATTAAGACGCGCTGCATATAGATATGAGATAATTCCTCAGAATGCAAAGTTTAAATCTGTTTAAAGAGTAAGATAAAAGTAACATTGTAAACAGGTGCTTAGGCACTTGTTTTTATTTTAAAAACTTATTATAATTTTATCGTGGTGTGATATGGAAAAGTTAATTAGCAATTATGTTTTAACCTTAAAAAAAGATAAATTAACTAAATTTACGGACAAATATAAAGTTTTGTATATAGATAAACCTGTTGATTTTGGTAAAAAGGCATCAGATTTTATAAGTGAACTAGATAATATAACGCTTAAGTTTATAAAGTGTTTAAAATATAATGATCTTAAGGAATTAAATAAATTATTAAAATTAAAAAGAGGTATAAATAAAAAGGATCTTACGTATCATAGATTATTTGTATTAAATCAATTAATTAAGTATGAATTTATTTATAAAGAAGGAGAAAAATATTATTTTTATGATGATGTTAGAAATAATATGATTCATCATTTAAAAAGTAAACTTTTATTAAAAAAGAGCAAAATTATAGATAAAGAATATGCTTATGTGTCTGGAATAATGAATATTTATGGTGCATTAACCATGGATGAATTTACAAGAATATACAATACATCGTTATCAAAACCTTTAAAGAATTATATGGAATTAATTGAAAGATTTATTGTTTTGTATAATGAAGTTAAATTAACAGATAATATTATATATAAGAGAACAATAAAGAATAGTAAAGAAGCAAGTGCATTATTAAAAGAAAATAATAAAATATATAAAGAAAGATTAATATATTCTTATGGTAAAAGAGATTTTAAATTTAATACCAAATATAATAGTTTAATAAGATATATTAAGAGTAAGTACAGGTTTACTGATAATGCATTAAATACATTTAAGAATGAGATACTATCTCCTACGATAGATTATTATAAGATGAATGAGGAAAATGCCATGAGATTCTTGGAAATTAACTTAAAAGAAAAATTTGAATTTAATAATGATAAGTTATATAATAATCTTATAAAGAAAATATTTGAGGTGGCCAAGGCTGAGATATCTTGGAAGTAGGGGAGTGTTATGAACAAAAAAGGAAGCACTATTTTAGAAATGCTTATTGTTATTGTAGCATTTACGGTTGTTTATTTAATTGGTATGATTTATGTTTCTCATTCAATTCCAAGCAACAATCAAAATGATTCATATAATAATAAAATACTTATAATAGAAGCAGTTGCAAAGCAATATGCTAATGATAACGAAGAAACAATTTTTGCAGAGGGAAAAAGATCAGTAACTATTTATGTAAAAGATTTAATAAAAAGTGGCTATTTGGCTGCAAACGAAAATGGTGATTTGGAAGATCCCAGAGATATTAATAAAAAATTAAATAATTTAAAAATAATTATCACAAAGAAAAATAATAAGATTGAAGCAAAAGTTAAATCATAACGTCAAGTTATGTAAACTTTTGCTTCTTTTTGTGTATTCTTTACATTTTTTGGTGTACTATTAGAGTGTAAGGAGTGGTTTGATGTTATATCCGTCAATAGACAAATTATTAATGTTAGTCGATTCTAAATATAAATTAGTGCATGTAAGTTCAAAAAGAAGTAAACAAATGTTAGAAAATCATCATTTTCAAATGAAAGAAAAAGAATATGTTAATAAAAAGGAACTTGGAAGAGCACTTGAGGAAATAGAAAAAGGCTATGTTAAAGTAGTGGAAAAAACAGAAGAATAGTAAGAAATTAGGCAATTTCGTAGTAAAATTGCTTTTTTTGTTAAAAAAATGTTGTCATCACTTAATTTATATGGTACAATTACTTTGCTTTTGGGGAATTAGCTCAGCTGGCTAGAGCATCTGCCCTGCACGCAGAGGGTCGCGGGTTCGAATCCCACATTCTCCACCAATTAAGCAAATAAGGAACTTCATTGAAGTTCCTTTTTCATTTACATAGAAACAAAAAATAGTTAGAAATCAACATGTATATATAGTATAATTATATTGAGGGTGATTGAAATGAGAATGATTATTTCAGCAGGGGGAACCGGAGGTCATATTTATCCGGCTTTAGCCATCATAAAAAAATTTCAAGAGAAAGAAAAAGACTTTGAAGTTATTTATATTGGAACACATAATAGAATGGAGAAGGATATTGTTCCTGAGGCAGGTATTAAGTATGTCCCAATTGAGATATATGGTTTAAGTAAAACCAACATGATAAGAAATGTTAAGAATATTTTTTTGATAAATAAAGCAAAAAAGAAATGCTTAGAAGTTATTAAAGAGTTTAAACCCGATATTGTTGTGGGAGTAGGTGGATATGTTACATATCCAGTTATGTGGGCGGCAAAGAAGTTAGGAGTTAAAACTTTTATACATGAGCAAAATAGTATTCCTGGTAAAGCAAATAGATTTATATCTAAAGGTATTGATTTAATTGGCGTATCATTTAGTAATAGTAAGCAATATTTTAGAAATGCTAAAAAAGTAGTATACACTGGTAATCCATGCGGAAGTAATGCTTTAACTATTCCTAAAATATCTAAGACGAATTTTGGTGTTAAAAAGGATTCTAAAACAATTTTAGTTGTTGCTGGATCTTTAGGTAGTGGTAGTCTTAACGAAATAATGAAAGTGTTTTTATCTTTAGTGGGAGATGACCCATATGAATTTATATTTGTAACAGGTAAATCGCATTATGATGATTTTATTGAAGGAGCAGAATTTCCAAAGAATGTTCATATAGTTCCATATATTGATAATATGGCTGGATTAATGAAAGATGTTGATTTAATAATATCTCGTGCTGGGGCTTCTACAATAAGCGAAATATTAGCTCTTAAGGTGCCAAGTATAATGATACCAAGTCCAAATGTTGCCAATAATCATCAATATTACAATGCATTAGATTTAAGTAATATGAAAGTTTCTGTTTTAATGGAAGAAAAAGAATTGAATCCTGAAAAATTATTGATTGAATATAGAGATGTAATGCAAAATAAAATAAAAGATTTGAAGAAAAATCTTGATAAAATTAGTAAAGAATCATCTGGAGATATAATCTATAAATCAATTAAGGAGATATTATGAAACTAGATAAAATTGCGGAAGTTGAAGAAAATGCAGATTTAAAAAAATATAATACATATAAAATTGGTGGATATGCTAAAAGAATTATTCATCCTTATTCTCTTAAAGATGTAAAAAAAGTTTTAGATGAAATAAAAAAAGCAGATGAGAGTTATTATATTTTGGGCAATGGATCAAATGTAATTCTTCCTGATGAAGATTATAATGGTAATATTATAGTATTTGATTTACTTAATAATATTGAAATTAATAAAGATAAAGATGAAATCGAAGTTGAAGCAGGAGTAACGCTTGGAGTTTTAAATGAGACTTTATTAAAAAATGAATATGTAAATTTTTACTGGGCTAATTCTATTCCGGGAACTCTTGGTGGAGCTCTTGTAGGAAATGCAGGAGCATATAATCATGAAATATTTGAGTATTTAGTTAGTGTTACAGTAATTGATAAAAATGGTGATTTAATTAAATTAAAAAAAGATGAAATTGAATATGGTTATAGACGTTCTAATTTAAATAAATGTATTGTTTTAGGCGCAAAGTTTAAAGTTGAAAAAGGCGATGTTGATGAAGCAAGAGAATTAATTAAAGAGCAAGCATTAAAAAGAATGAAATCACAGCCACTTAGTATGCCAAATGCAGGATCTGTTTTTAAAAATCCAGAGGGAGATGCAGCTGGCAGGTTAATAGATTCTTTAGGTTTAAAGGGCTATAGTATTGGTGGTGCAATGGTTAGTGAAGTTCATGCAAACTTTATTGTTAATGGTGGAAATGCTACATCTAAAGATATAAAAGAATTGATTAAATATATTCAAAAAGAAGTATATGATAATTATAAAATCGAATTAGAATTAGAGCAAAAGATAGTTAGATGGAATTAAAATGGAAAAAGAAAAGAAGAAAGTGAAGAGGAAACTTAGAATAAATTATAAAGGCATTTTATTTCTAATAATCCTTTTAGTAGTATTGTTTTTTGCTATTAAAGGGATATTAAATATGCGTGTAAAAAATATTGTTGTTGAAAATGCCAAGTATTTAACTGATAATGAAATAATTGATTTATCGGGAATAAGTAATTATTCTAAAATAATAAGTGTTGATATACTAAAAATTAAAGATAATTTAATTAAGACTGGTTATGTTGAAGAAGCAAATATTAAACTTAGTTTAAGTGGCAAAGTAACTATTTCTGTTAAAGAGAGTAAACCTTTATTTGTTAATATGATAACGGGTAACGTTGTCTTAGCAAATAGTAAAGAAGTTAAAAATTCAAATAAATATATTGGGCTTCCAACATTAATTAATTATGTTACTGAAGATGGAGTCTATAAAGAATTAATAAAAGGGTTAAATAAAATTGATGATGAAATAATTAGATCTATTAGTGAAATAGAATATAATCCTGATATAAAGAATGAAGTCGTTTATGATGAATATCGTTTTTTGTTAAGAATGAATGATGGAAATGATGTTTATATAAATACGCCAAATATTAGAAAATTGAATGAATATTTAAAAATATATGAAAAAATTGGTAATAATGGTACTTTGTATTTGGATAGTAATAGTTCAAATTATATTTATGAAAAAGGAAAATAACAGCTTAAGAATAAGCTGTTTTTTTAGTTATTTTGTTTGTGTTATATGGGCAATTATGGTAAACTAAAAATAGTAGGGTGATATGATATGAATCTTAAAAAAGGTTGTTTTTTATTGTTGATAAGTTTTCTTTTAATAATAATATTTCCTGTTAAGGCAGCAAATTGCAATTATGAAGAAAAAGCAAAATTAAATAGAGAAGCAAATTTAGTTGAAGCAAAATACGAAGTGGTTGAAATTGAAACTGATGACAACATTGATGGTGTTATTCAAGAGTTTGAAGATGAAACAGGTTTAATTACTGGTTATGGTTTAAAATTAAATATTTTAAATTTAACCGAGAATTTATATGCTGAAATAACTGATGATATAAGTCCTGAAGTAGTTTATGCTGATTATAGTACTAGTACAAACGGAAAATATGTAAAAGAATATGGAGTTAATGATGTTGATTATATTCGTAATTTAAATATTGCAGTAAAGGCATCTAATAACACATCATGTTATGGCGAAACTATCAAATTACTTAAATTGGTTTTGCCTAGATTTAATCATTATTCTTATAATGAGGCATGTATCGATCATCCTGAATTTAGTTTTTGTCAAACATTTACAACGATGAGTGAAATATCATATAAAACTTTTCAAAAAGAATTAACTAGTTATTTAAATGGAGAAAAGAAAGAGGAAACAAAAAAAGAGGAGAAAGATTTTCAAGAGAAAGTTGCTTCCTCAATAAAGCTAGGATTATATTTTGTAGGTGGAGCAATTATTGCTTTAGGAATAGTTATTGCTATTTATCAAAGCAGAAAGCCGTCTAAAAAAGGACATAAAAAGAAAAAACTATTTTTGTTATTATTAATATTAGTATTATTACCATTTACTGCTCATGCTGAAGAACAACAATACACAATATATGGTACTGTTATGCATACTACATATTCTTCATATCACTTAGGGGGATATACTGGTGAAAAAAGATTAAGAAATATATTAAAATATGATGCTACTGGTGAAGGAAAAACTCGTTTTGCTGTTTGTATTAATCCAGGATTGCATTCAGTAAAACAAGTTTATAAAGTAGCGGATCCCGCAAATGATTCTCGTACATCAGAATTTTATGCTACATATAATAATAGCATTATAGAAATGTTTTCATATGCAGAATCAACGTTAGGATATAATCTAAATAATTTATCAAATGATCAATATGTTTCTCTTGCTCAAGCAATAAGAACACTTTCTACAGGAGCATTTAATGGTGTTAAAACTGCATATGATGCCGCCAGTGAAGATTGTCGCGAAGCATTTGATATTGATGCATGTAAGATATATAAAGCAGGAAAATATGCAACTGAACAAATAGATGAAAGCGAAATATCTATTGAAGCCGGAGAAGTTGATAAAAGAATAGTAATTCATAAAATAAATAATTATAAAAGAATTACAAAAATTGCAGTAGATAATGATAATTATATTGTTGATTATTCTTGTAATAAATCATTTAATAAGTCTAAAACAGATATTAAGAAATTAAAGTGCACAAGTAATGAAGCATATATAAGATTAAAATATATTGGGGAATCATGTAGTAATTCTAAAACAAAATATACAATTTCTTATGAGTATAAGAAAAATAATAAAACAATTAGTTATCTAAGTACAAAAGCATCAACAGCTGCAAGTACTCAAAAATATATTTTTTATGATGAATCAAGCGATTTAGAGATTAAAAAAGTAACAAATAATCCAAATATAGATTGCCCAAAATATAGATGCCAAATAGATGAAGAGGGTAATTATTACGATTGGGATTATAACAAAATAACAGGCTCAAGTTTAGAAGAAATAATTCAAAAATTTAAGGATTTATGTGGTTGTAGAATTGTTACTGAAGTGACTCCTCATTTATATTATGATAATGATGGGAATTTAATTGATTTAGGTTCTGATGAAAGTAATTATGAACAATGGAAAAAAGTATGTGATTCCGGAGAAAATGATTGTACAACAGAGCCTGGATGCTGTATAGATGGTGATGTTACTTACTATGATGGAAAACCAGTATCTATGGAAGAATATAAGCAATTATGTAATCCTAGTAGTTGTATATATCAAACTGGATGTTGTATAGAAAATGATACTGATTACTATTATGATGGAATTAGAGTAACAGAGGAAGAATATATTGATTATTGTGATAATCCTACAAAGCATTATTGTGAATATGATGCTGAATCTGGATATTACTATTTAGCTGATGGAACACGTACTAAATTAAAATCAGAATATATTAATTCTTGTTCTTGTACAGAAGCCAATAATGGGGTGTTCTATGGATCAATGGGATCTGATGGGAATTTTAGTCATTACACATCTTCATCTGATCCTGGATTTAAAGAAGAATGTTCATGTGTTGTTTTACCGGGCGATGATTATCGTGGAGATGATGGTAAACCTGTAACATTTGAAGAGTTTAGTAAAAAGTGTTGTGGTCCAGAAATAAATGGATCTAAATCGTGTGTTAATCTTGAACCTGACGAAGACAATATGATAAACGTCTTTGACTTTAAAGAAGTAGCAAATGATAATATTGTTAAATGTGTTTTAAATAATAAAGATATTGCGGGAAATACTTATAAGTTGGCTGGAGATCATGAACCTGATTCAATGACTATTCCTAAAACTGGTAATAAGTATTGTGCAGTTTATTGTAAAGAAGATTATGATTATTTAAAATTCTCTGGAAGACAAGAAACATTTAGTGGTAGATATATTACTTTAAAAGCTGATTCAAAAGGTACAAAGACATGCTACTTAGGAAGGGGAACATATAACGATAATACTAATAGAACAGAACCTGATGGCGTAAATATTGAAGGATTTAATGAAATTGTAGGTAGATATTATAAAAAATTAGTAAAACAATTAAATGTTTATGCTGAGAATAAAGCTTATTTTGAAGCACTGGTTAATTCTTCTACAAGTAATAGAAAAATTTCTTCTTGCGCGGGAGAATTAAATATTACGGAAATAAGAGTTCCTGGTGAAAAGAGTGGAATAAAATATAATGTTTATAAATTAGTTGAGGGAACTAAACAAGGAAATTATGTTGATTATCAAATAGTAGTTAATAGAGAAGAAAGAACATCTTCATTATCATTTGAGGATTCTTATATTCTAGCAACATACGATAAACAAATTAATCAATGTACTGGTTCAAATTCAATTAGTAAAACTGCTGAAGATAAATTTAATGAAAGCAGAAGTGATTATGAACAAAAATATAAAGATGCTGAAGAACAAATTGGAAAATTGATTTCAAATATTGATTTAGAAGTTTCTGAAATTAATGAATGTAATGGTTGGGATGTTAAAGGATTAGATCCTTTAACAATCAAGTTTGAATATGCAGATATTTATTTTGAAAGATTCTTTAATAAAGGAGATAGAAATGTCTTTAATGTTTCGAGCGTAACCGAAGAAAAATCATACCCAGTTGAGGGATGTACGGGAAGTTTGAAAGATAATTCTTATGAAGAGTGTGGAAGTAATCCTGTAAGTTTAAGTTCAGCGATTCATAAATATGAATGGGACGGATCTAATTTAAAAGAATCCGGTCAGAAGTATACAGTATATAATACAAGATACCGTTCAATAAAATATGTTGATACGTATAAATATGCAACTAAGAATGTAGTTTATAACACATTCCCATCTGGCGTAGTAACAGATGAAGAGACGACAAACTCAACAATCATTGAAGGCTTACCAATTCAAATAAAAGTTCCAACCGGTATTTTTGATTTTAAATATAAAGTCGATAAAATTGGAGAATTGTACGATAACAAATATTTAACAGAAATTGATGAACATGATAAAGGAAGAATTATTAATAATACCGTTGAAAATGCTAATACAGTGGTTAATAAATTGTTAAATAATTCTGATAAAGTATTATTTAATGGTGAATATGTATGTCAATACATTATTAATTGTCCTATGTGTGATGTTTCATGTGAGTCTGAAGAATTATGTACAATAACTCCACATTGTCCAGTTTGTACAGTAGAATGCGAGGAATGCTGTATTGGATGTATTTACGATGATGGAGATTTACAATTTAACTTTAAACCAATTACGGTAATTCCACCTGATAAGACAGCTACAGCTAATAATTCAGGCGATTTAGGTTCACCTGAACAAGAATGCAATATCTTAGGGTGTGATAAAACATCGGCTCCATATAACTGGAATGTTAATTCAGAATATGAAATAATTGCTAAGAAAGCAAAAGCTACGATTAGGGAAATATCTGAATATGGTGAATTAATTTATATGGATAAAGAAGATTATATAACTTCTGAGATTGAAGAAATTGGATCTTATCAAAAAGTGTTAAAAGTTGTTATGACTCCAAGTCTTGCTTCTAAGATTAGAGATTATAATAGAGATCAAAATAGCAAAGGTGGATTTAGTGATAATTCATTAAAATGCTATGACTACAAGATTCAAGATAGAACATTTGAAAACATATTCTGTTATAGTGAATTTATTGATAAGTTTGAGTCTGATTTTGATTATATTAGTACATCTCGTATTAATAGTTCAGATAAAGAACAAAGAGAGCATGCTTCTACACAAGTAAATAATTCACAAAACAATTACTGGCATACATTTATTAATGTTGCTAGTTATGAAATAGATGTTGAAAAAATAGGTTCACAAAAAGAATTTGGTGGACCATCTTGGAAATAAAATAAGTGCTAGAAATAGCACTTTTTTTATTTCAAGTAATAATTAGCACTTATGATTGACAAGTGCTAAAAATAGTGCTACATTAATTCTAGTACACAAGTACAAGGAGAGAGGAAATATGAAAGAATTTAAAACAGAATCGAAGAAATTAATGGATTTGATGATAAATTCGATATATACAAATAAGGAAATATTTTTAAGAGAGATAATATCTAATGCATCTGATGCAATTGATAAATTGCATTATAAATCGTTAACTGATAAGAAGATAAAGATTGATAAAGATAAGTTAGAAATTAATATTTCTATTGATAAAGATAAAAGATTATTATCCATTACCGATAATGGAATAGGTATGACTAAAGAAGAATTGGAGTCTAACTTAGGAACAATTGCTAAAAGTGGATCTCAAGACTTTAAAAATAATAATGAGAAAAAAGAGGATATTGATATAATTGGCCAATTTGGTGTAGGTTTTTATTCTGCATTTATGGTTGCTAGTCAAGTTAGAGTTGTATCTAAAGCATATGGATCTGATGAAGCTAACGAATGGTTAAGTAAAGGTATTGAAGGTTATACAATTAAAAAGGCTGAAAGAGATGATTATGGAACTACAATAGAATTAACTATTAAAGAAAATGATGATGAAGACTATGATCAATATTTAGAATATAACACTATAGAACGCTTAATTAAGAAATATAGCGATTACATTACTTATCCAATTAAGATGGAAGAAGTTAGAGAAGTTGAGGATAAAGAATCTAAAGAGAAAAAAGAAGAAAGAGAAGTTAAGACTTTAAATTCACTAGTTCCACTTTGGAAGAGAAGAAAAAATGAAATTACAGATGAAGAATATGATACATTCTATAAGGATAAATTCTTTGATTATGAATCACCAATAAGTCATATTCATACTTCTGCTGAGGGAACGATTGAATATAATTCATTATTATATATTCCATCACATGCACCATTTAATTATTATTCAAAAGATTATGAAAAAGGATTACAACTATATTCAAATGGTGTACTAATCATGGAAAAATGTGCTGATTTACTTCCTGATTACTTAAGCTTTGTTAAGGGTGTTGTTGATTCTCCTGATTTGTCACTTAATATTTCAAGAGAAACTTTACAACAAAATAGAGTATTAAAAACAATTGCTAATTCTATCGAGAACAAGATTATCAAAGAATTAGAAAGAATTCTTAAAGAAGATAGAGAAAAGTATGAAATGTTCTATAAAGACTTTGCTTTACAACTAAAGTTTGGAATCTATAATGAATATGGTTTAAATAAAGACAAGATTAAAGATTTGATATTATTTAATTCATCTAACGATTTAAAACAAGTTTCATTAAAAGAATACGTTGATAGAAAAAAAGATGGACAAACAAAAATATATTATGCATGCGGCGATTCAATTGAAATGATTGATAAGATGCCAAAGGTTGAATCTTTAAAAGAAAAATATGAAATACTATATTGTACAGAGTATATTGATGAATTTGCTTTATTAACATTAAGAGAATATGAAAAGATGGAATTTGCAAACATTGCTACTGAAGATGTTGAGCCAGAAGAAGAAAAAGAAGAATTAAAGAAGAATAATGAAGAAGCTAAAGGCTTGTTTGATGAAATGTTAAAGGCAATTCCGGAAGTAAGTGAAATTAAATTTACAAATAACCTAAAGAATCACCCAGTAGTATTAACGACAAAAGGTGCCGTTTCTATTGAAATGGAAAAGGCTATGAAGCTTATGCCTAATGCTGATTCTATTAAAGCTACAAAGGTTTTAGAGATTAATGAATCACATGAAATAGCAAGCAAATTAAAAGACTTATATGAAAATGATAAAGAAGGTTTAGAGAAGTATACAAAAGTGTTATATGCTCAAGCTAGATTAATTGAAGGATTATCAATTGATAATCCAACAGAAATAAGCAATATTATTTGTGAGTATTTATCTAAGTAAAGCAATAAAAAAAGTGTTGAAATATAAATATACATTTGCTATAATACCTTTGGCCCAAGAAAAAATAATCCGCTGAATTAAGAATTTAATATCATGATTGTTGGTTAATATATAGTGAAAGGAAGGAAAATATGGCTAATTTAGTTGATAAGATTAATGAAAAGCATATTCGTAAAGATATCCCTGAATTTAGAGTAGGAGATACAGTAAGAGTTGATGTTTGGGTAAAAGAAGGTAAAAAGGAAAGAATTCAATCATTCGAAGGTTTAGTTACTGCTAAACACGAAGGAAGTGTTTCTGCAACTTTTACAGTTCGTAAAAAATCTGGATCAATTGGTGTAGAAAGAATATTCCCAATTAACGCTCCAACAATTGACAAAATAGTAGTTATTAAAAAAGGTCTTGTTAGAAGAGCTAAACTTAACTTTGTTAAAGGTATGCGTAAAGAATATAAAGTTAAAGAAAGAAATTAATCTTGAAGAAAGTTTGGAAACAAATTTTCTTTTTTATTTACACATATATTTACGATATATTATTGACTATTTTATTTTGTTAAGGTAAAATTAGTTTATGAAATGGGTTGCTCTTGTTTAATGACAAGAAAAGCCGAAAATTAGAAAGAAGGAGAGATAAAATGTATTTACTTGATACTGCAGAGTTTTGTAATAAGACAAAGGATTTATGGGCAATTATCGGTACACTTTTAAACATTTTAAAGATTGTTATCCCTATTATTTTAGTTGTATTAGGATCTATTGACTTGTTAAAGGCTGTTACATCTGATGATAAGGATATGATTAAGAAACAATCTTTAGTACTTGGTAAAAGAGCTATTGCTGGTATAATCATTTTCTTTATTCCAACATTTATTGAAGGAATTTTGTCATTAGTTGGAAAAACTTCTAAAACAATATCTGAGGCTGGAGTATGTTGGCAGTGTGCAATTGGGGATTGCCCAGATGCAGAAGGTTAATAAAACTATTTAAAAATGCCAATAAGGCATTTTTTTGTTGAAAAAAAATCAAAAAAGTAGTATTATACCCTTGTGAAAAGAGGGATTTTAGAATGAGAGAAATTGGTACTAGTATGGGTTTTTGTGCTTCATCTGCGGGTATCTTTCAAATGGTTGGTAAATTTTTATCAATCATAAAGATAATTATACCTGTTTTACTTGTTGTTTTAGGAGCAATTGACATTTTAAAAGCCGTAATTTCTAGCGATGATAAAGCAATAAAGAACTCAGTTATGACTTTATTAAAAAGAATAATTGCTGGTATTTTAGTATACTTTGTTCCAGTATTTATTTCGGGCGTATTTAGTTTATTACCTGAGTTTAGAGAAAACGAAGATGATTATAACGTTTGTAGAGCGTGTATTACAAAACCGGGAGGAACAAATTCTGATGGTACAGGTTGTCAAGACTATGTTGACCTGTATAGCAATAAAGGAGAACCAAAAGGTTAAAAACATTCGATTTTGAATGTTTTTTTTATTTTTTGTGTTAAAATAATGAAAGCGGTGATTTTATGGATAAAATTATTATTAAAGGGGCAAGAGAAAATAATTTAAAAAATATAGATATTGAACTACCTAAAAATAAGCTTATTGTTATGACTGGTGTATCAGGTTCTGGTAAGAGTAGTTTAGCTTTTGATACTATTTATGCTGAAGGCGAAAGACGTTATGTAGAGAGCTTATCTGCATATGCTAGACAATTTATCGGTAACTCTAGTAAGCCAGATGTAGATTCAATTGAAGGGCTATCTCCAAGTATATCTATAGATCAAAAGAGTACTAACAAGAATCCACGTTCTACAGTTGGTACTATTACAGAGATATATGATTATTTAAGATTATTATTTGCACGTATAGGAACTCCATATTGCCCTAATCATAATATACCTATAGAATCACAATCTATTGAAGAAATGACTAATAAAGTAATGCAATTTATTGGGGAGAAGATAATGATCCTTGCACCAGTTGTTCGTGCTGAAAAAGGTGAACATAAAGGCGTTATTGATGATTTAAGAGAAAAGGGATATACCAAAGTTAGAGTAAATGGCGTTATTCAGAATTTAGACGAAGAAATAAAGTTAGAAAAAAATAAAAAAGATACAATTGAAGTTGTCATGGATAAACTTACAGTTGAGGATGAAGAAAGATCAAGAATCTTTGAATCAATAGAAATGAGTTGCAACTTGGCAAATGGTAAGGTAATAATTGCAAGAGATAGTGAAGAGTTATTAATGAGCGAAGATTATGCTTGCCCATATTGTAATTTTTCTATTGGTGAATTAGAACCAAGAATGTTTTCATTTAATTCTCCATTTGGTGCGTGTCCTGAATGTAAGGGATTAGGTACTAAATTAAAGATTAGTGAAGATTTAATCATGCCTGATAAGAATAAAAATCTTGTTGATGGTGGAATTGTTGCTATGAATATAGACAATAATCAATATTATCAAATGATTAAACGTGTATGTGATTATTATGACATTGATATTAATAAACCATTAAAGGATTATACTAAGAAGGAACTTGATATTATTTTATATGGTACAAATGATTTAATTGATTTTGATTATGTATCTAAAAATGGTAATACAAGACATACTACTGATTTTTATGAGGGTATCGTTAATAATCTAGAAAGAAGATACTTAGAAACATCATCTGGATGGATTAGAGAATGGTTAGAAAACTTCATGGTAGAAAATGAATGTAGAATATGTCATGGAACTAGATTAATGGACTCTATTCTTTCTGTTAAAATAGCTAAAGAGAATATATATACACTTACTACTAAAAGTATTGGTGATTTATATGATTTCTTTGATAAATTGAAATTAAGTAAAGAAAAACAAGAAATAAGTGCTTTAATTATTAAAGAGATACAAAGTAGGTTATCCTTCTTAAAGAATGTTGGATTAACTTATTTAACATTAAATAGAAATGCTGGAACATTATCTGGCGGAGAAGCACAAAGAATTAGATTGGCTACTCAGATTGGTAGTAAGTTATCTGGAATTCTTTATGTTTTAGATGAACCATCAATAGGACTTCATCAAAGAGATAATGAAAAACTTATTAATTCATTAAAAGAGATGCGTGATTTAGGAAATACCTTAATCGTTGTAGAACACGATACTGATACAATGATGGCAAGCGATTACTTAGTTGATATTGGACCAGGTGCAGGAGAATATGGTGGGTATTTGGTAGCAGCCGGAACTCCAGAAGAAGTAATGAAATGTGATGATAGTATCACTGGTAGATATTTATCTGGAAAAGAAAAAATAGAGGTACCTAAAAAGAGAAGAAAAGGAAATGGTAAATCTTTAAAAATTGTTGGTGCGAAAGAACATAATTTAAAAAATATAAATGTCGATATTCCTCTAGGTAAATTTGTATGTGTAACTGGTGTATCTGGATCTGGTAAATCAACACTAGTTAATGAAATATTATATAAATCATTAAGAAATAATTTATATAAAGCAAAAGAAGATGTTGGCCAGGTTAAAGAAGTAAAAGGAATGGATAACATCGATAAAGTAGTTATGATTACTCAAGATGCAATTGGTAAAACTCCTAGAAGTAATCCAGCAACATATGTTGGTGTCTTTGACGAAATCAGAAACTTATTTGCGGAATTAAAAGAATCAAAGATAAGGGGATATAAAGCTTCAAGATTCTCATTTAATGTTAAAGGTGGAAGATGTGAAGCTTGCTGGGGAGATGGAGTTAAGAAAATTGAAATGCACTTCTTGCCAGATGTTTATGTTCCTTGTGATGTATGTAAAGGTAAGCGTTATAATAAAGAAACTCTAGATGTTAAGTTCAAAGGTAAAAATATTCATGATGTTCTTGAAATGAGAGTATCTGAAGCATTACCATTCTTTGAAAATGTACCAAAAGTATATGAAAAACTAAAAATAATGGATGAGGTTGGCTTATCTTATATTAAGTTAGGGCAAAGTGCTCCAACATTATCTGGTGGTGAAGCTGGTAGAGTTAAGTTATCAAAAGAACTTCAAAAGAAGCCTACTGGTAAGTCTATATTCATTCTAGATGAACCTACAACAGGGTTACATTCTGCTGACATTAAGAGACTATTAACTATCTTACAAAGAATTGTTGATAATGGCGATACAGTACTTGTTATCGAGCATAATTTGGATGTTATAAAAGTGGCAGATTATATTATAGATTTAGGACCTGAAGGTGGAGATGGTGGAGGTATGGTTATTGCAACAGGAACTCCAGAAGAAGTAGCTAAAATTGACTCTTCTTTCACAGGACAATTCCTTAAAAAAGTTCTTAATAAATAAGCAAGATTTTCTTGCTTTTTTTATTGATTAATTAATAATTATTTGCTAAAATACTGATTGGCAATAAATTTGCAAATAAGCATTAATGTGGATTTTCTACCCGAGTGGCCGAAGAGGTTGAGTAGATTTAGAAACATTAAGAAGAAAAAAACGAAGGAGGGATTAATTTATGGCCGTAGTTTCTATTAATTATTTACTAGAAGCTGGAGTTCATTTTGGACATCAAACAAAAAGATGGAATCCTAAAATGAAAGAGTATATTTTTACTTCTAGAGATGATATTTATATCATTGACCTAGAAAAAACAAGACAAGCATTAGAGGAGTCTTATGAAGTATTAAAGACTATTGCCGCTAATGGTGGAAAGGTTCTATTTGTTGGAACTAGAAAACAAGCTCAAGAAGTTTGCACAGAAGAAGCATTAAGAAGTGGTTCTTACTATGTAACTGAAAGATGGCTTGGAGGTACATTAACTAACTTCAGAACAATTAGAAGAAGAGTTAATAGACTTGAAGAAATCGAAAAGATGGAAGAAAATGGTACATTTGAAATGTTACCTAAAAAAGAAGTAATTGGTATCAAGAAAGAATATGAAAAATTAAATCGTATTTTAAGTGGTATCAGAGAAATGAACAAATTACCTCAAGCAGTAATTGTTGTTGATCCTAAGAAGGAATACAATGCAATTAAAGAAGCTAGAAAGTTACATATTCCAGTATTTGGAATTGTAGACACTAACTGTGATCCAGATGATGTTGATTATGTTATTCCTGGAAATGATGATGCAGTTCGTTCAATCAAAGTTATGTTAGGTGTTTTAAACAACGCAATTTGCGAAGCAACTGGCTTAGATATGGTTGATTATGTTTCTGAAGATGAAAAAGCTAAGGCTAATGATTCTAAAACTATGGAAGAGTTAATCAAAGACGAAACTATTAAAGAAAAAGAATCAGACATTGAAGAAGATAGAAAAGAACAAGGAAAGAAATACAGCAAGAAACCTAAAAAGGAAACAAAGAAAGCTGAGAAAAAAGAAGAAGCTGTAGAAGAAACTAAAGAAGAAACTGTTGAAGAAGCAACTGAAGAAGTTGTAGCTGAAGCAGAAGAAAAATAATTAAGGAGTTAAATTATGGAAATCACTGCACAAATGGTTAAAGAATTAAGAGAAATATCAGGCGCAGGCATGATGGATTGTAAAAAAGCTTTAACTGAAGCAAATGGTAATATGGATGAAGCAATGAACTATCTTAGAGAAAAGGGAATTGCTAAGAGTCTTAAAAAAGAATCACGTATTGCTGCTGAAGGTTTAGCTAATGCTTTTGTAAAAGGAAATGAAGCTGTTATTGTTGAAGTTAATAGTGAAACTGACTTTGTTAGTAAGAATGCTGAATTTGTTGAGATGATTGACAAGATTGGTAATGCTATTTTAGAAAGCAAAGCAAAGACTTTAGATGAAGCAAATGCTGCACCAGTTGATGGTATTACAGTTAAAGATTTAATAATTAATAAAATTGCTAAGATTGGTGAAAAACTATCTTTAAGAAGATTTGAATATGTAACTAAGGCTGACAATGAAGTATTTGGTGTATATATTCATATGGGTGGTAAAATAGCTGTTTTAGTTAAATTAGAAGGTGGAAACGAAGAAGTAGCTAAAGATGTTGCAATGCAAGCTGCGGCTATGAAACCTTTATATGCTTTCCCTGAAGATGTTCCTGCTGATGTATTAGAAAACGAAAAGAACATTTTAAAGGAACAAGCTGTTAACGAAGGAAAAGCACCTGAAATAGCTGAAAAAATGGTTGTTGGAAGAATTAAGAAATTCTATACAGAAAACTGTTTAAATGAACAAGAATTTGTTAAAGATGGTAACTTAAAGATTAAAGATTATATTTCTAAAGCAGGTGGAAAACTTGTATCTATGGTAAGATATGAAGTTGGTGAAGGAATGGAACATCGTTCTGATAACTTTGCTGAAGAAGTAATGAATCAAATAAAATAATTAATTAAACTGCTGGTTTTACTAGCAGTTTTCTTTTGCCTTTTTTTCTATATAATGATATTATTAATTTGTAAGGTGATAGTTAAAAATGAAGAAAGTTGCATTGATTCCTTCATATGAACCAACTGACGCTCTAATAGATCTTTTAAAGGAATTAAAAAAAGATAAATTTAAAATTGTATTAGTTGATGATGGAAGTGGAAAGAAATATAAAAAAATATTTGATAAAGCAAAAGAGTATGCTGAAGTAATTAGTTATACACCTAATATGGGTAAAGGATACGCTTTAAAAGAAGGATTAAAACTAATTAAAGAGAAATATTCTGATTATAGAATTGTTACTATGGATTCTGATGGTCAGCATACTGTTAAAGATGCTAATAGATTATTAGAACAAGTAAAACCAAGAACATTATTACTTGGCAAGAGAATGATTGAGAAAAATACTCCATTAAGAAGTAGATTTGGTAATACTCTTACTAGAATAATTAATTATTTAGCATCTGGAGTTAAGATATATGATACACAAACAGGACTAAGAGCATTTGATTCTTCGATTATTGATTATTTATTGGATGTTAAAGGTAATCGTTTTGAATATGAAATGAAATGCTTATTACAATCAAAAAAACATGATGTTTATATTGAGGAAATGGTTATTAAAACTATATATTTGAATAATAATTCAGGAAGTCATTTTAACGCTATAAAAGATTCATATAGAATTTATAAAGAAATATTTAAGTTTATTCTTCCTTCAATTATTTATATGGTGATTGGATTACTTGCATTCTGGGGTATGTATAAGTTATTACCGGATGCAATATCTGCAGCTGTTATAGCAAGCAGTACAGTGATATTAATTAGTTCATTAGTTTCTTATCACGGAAAGATAAATTATTTAATATTTAATATTTTGTATATGTTTGTTGAGGTGCTTGCTATTGTTGTATTTAAAAATCATCCATTTTGGGTAAATACAATTTTTACAGTGTTATTATTTCAAATAAGAAATATATATTTTTAAAAAAATTAGAAAAACTAATTTTTTTTTAATTACAATTTTAGACATAGTTTTTATAAAAAATAATTGAAAGAAATGTATATAAATGGTACTATTATATAGTGTATGATAAAGGAGAATTAATTATGGACGAATGGATAGGATTTATAGGCGAAAAGTGGAAAAAAGAAATAAATGTATTTGATTTTATTAGAGAAAATTATACAGAATATAAAGGAGATGAGTCTTTTTTAGTTGGACCAACTGATAAAACGAAAAAGATTTGGAAAAAGTGTGTAGAATTACAAAAAGAAGAACTTGAAAAAGGAGTTCTTGATGTAGAAACACATCTTGTATCCGGAATTAACAATTTTAAACCAGGATATATTTGCAAAGATGACGATGTAATAGTTGGCTTGCAAACTGATGCTCCTTTAAAGAGAATGGTAAACCCATATGGTGGAGTACGTATGGTTAAATCTTCACTAGAAGCTTATGGCTATAAGTGGGATCCTGAAGTAGAAAAACACTTTACTACCTATCGTAAGACTCATAATGATGGTGTATTTGATGCTTATACTACGCAAATAAGAGCAGCAAGACATGTCGGTTTATTAACTGGTTTACCTGATGCATATGGAAGAGGAAGAATAATTGGCGATTATCGTCGTATTGCCTTATATGGTATAGATTTCTTAGTACAAAAGAAGAAAGAAGATTTAATTGCTTTAGAAAAACAAGAAATAACAGAATATGTTATTAGACTTCGCGAAGAAGTATCAATGCAAATAAAAGCATTAGAAGAAATAAAAGCAATGGCCAAGACTTATGGATGTAATATTAGTAAGCCAGCAAAAAATGCTAGAGAAGCAGTTCAATGGACTTATTTTGGATATTTAGCATCTATTAAGGAAAATAATGGAGCTGCAATGAGTTTAGGCAGAACATCAACTTTCCTTGATATATATATTGAAAGAGATTTAAAAAATGGTACTTTAGACGAAGCTGGAGCTCAAGAATTAATTGATAATTTTATAATTAAATTAAGATTGGCTAGACATTTAAGAACACCTGAATATAATGAATTATTTGCTGGTGATCCTACTTGGGTTACTGAATCATTAGGTGGTATGTTAAATGAATCTCGTTCATTGGTAACTAAGAACTCATTTAGATATTTACACACATTAATTAACTTAGATTCTTCTCCAGAGCCTAATTTAACGGTCCTTTGGAGTAATAAGTTACCTAGGGCATGGAAAGCATATTGTGCAAAGATATCAATTTTAACAGATTCAATTCAATATGAAAATGATGATTTGATGAGACCAATTCATGGTGCTGATTATGCGATTGCTTGTTGCGTATCTGCAATGACTGTTGGTAAACAAATGCAATTCTTTGGAGCTCGTTGTAATTTAGCTAAAGCATTACTATATTCTATTAATGGTGGTGTAGATGAAGTTAAAGGTGGAAAAATAGTTGAAGGTATTCCAAAGATGTATGATAAAGTACTTAATTATGATAAAGTATTAGCATCATACGATAATGTTTTAGATAAAGTTGCTAAGATATATGTTGATGCAATGAATATAATTCATTATATGCATGATAAATATGCTTATGAAGCTGGTCAAATGGCATTACATGATACTGACCCAGAAAAGTTGATGGCGTTTGGTATTGCAGGTTTATCTGTTGCGGTAGATTCATTATCTGCGATTAAATATGCAAAAGTTAGACCAATAAGAAATGAAGATGGAATTGCTGTTGATTTTGAAATTGAAGGCGATTATCCTAAATATGGAAATGATGATGATAGAGTAGATAAAATTGCTGTTGAAATTGTTAAACATTTTTATAAAAAATTGACAAGACATAAATTATATAAAGGCGCTAAACATACATTATCAATTTTAACAATTACATCAAATGTTGTTTATGGTAAGAAAACAGGTTCAACTCCTGATGGTAGAAAGGCGGGTATGCCATTTGCTCCTGGTGCTAATCCAATGCATGGAAGAGATTGTTCTGGAGCAATTGCTTCACTAAATAGTGTTGCTAAGATACCATATTGTAATGTGTGTGAAGATGGAATATCTAATACATTCTCAATTATTCCAACAGCATTAGGTAATGATGAAGAGGCACGTGTTGATAATCTAGTTAATCTAATGGATGGATACTTCATTCGTGGAGCTCATCATTTAAATGTTAATGTTTTAAATAGAGAAACACTTATGGATGCTATGGAAAATCCTGATAAATATCCAACACTTACAATTCGTGTTTCTGGATATGCTGTTAGATTTAATAGATTATCTAAAGAACAACAATTGGAAGTTATTAATAGAACATTCCATGGGCAAATGTAATCATGAGAGGGTATATTGATTCAATAGATACCATGGGTATGGTAGATGGCCCAGGAGTTAGATTAGTAGTATTTATGCAAGGATGTAAGTTAAGATGTATCTTTTGTCACAATCCGGAAACCTGGAAGTTTAAGAAAGAAACATTTATTACATCTAATGAACTATTAAAGAAAATAAAGAATAATTTTAGTTATTATAAAAATGGAGGAGTTACTTTTAGTGGCGGAGAGCCATTAAATCAACCTGATTTCTTAATAGATGCATTAAAGAAACTAAAAGAATTTAAGTGCCATACAGCATTAGACACTGCTGGATGTGGAAACGGAAAATATGAAGAAATACTTAAATATACCGATTTAATTCTTCTTGATGTTAAAGCTTGTAATCCCGAAATGTATAAAAAAATTACCGGTGCTAAAATGGATGAGGTAAATAAGTTTATTGAGGCATTAAATAAAAGTGGTAAAGAAGTGTGGATTAGACAAGTTATTATTCCTGGTATAAATGATACTAAGGAATATATGGATGAGTTAAGAGAATATATTAAAGGTATTAAACATGTAACTAATATAGAATTGTTACCATACCATTTATATGGTGTAGAAAAATATAAAAAATTAAAAATTCCATATAAGCTTAAAGGAGTTCCCGCAATGAGTGAAGAAAAAATTCAGGAACTTAGAGATTATTTAAATGAAAATAAAACTGAAGAGTAAATCTTCAGTTTTTTATTTTAATTCAGTATAAACGCTTCTATCAAAATTATGATCTTCAACTTTAACGAGTCCCTCATCTAATATTATTAATTTTTCAGTTGATATTAAGAAATATGAATGAGTTATGTAGTTAACATCGCCATCACTAACTGGGTCATCCCAAGTTAAATCTAGGTGTAACCATTCTCCATCAAGATATACTGCATTCCATATGTGACCATTGTTAGAATTTGATATTCTATCTGCTGTTGTTGCAACTTTATAATTTTTAATTCCAAATTTATCTAAGAATATAGCCATTAAATCAGTGTAACCACTGCAAGTTGCATAGCCGTCAAATAAAGGTCCGTATGCAAGATATGATAAATAATTACTATCACCAGTTGTATTTCTTTCAACATCATATTGAGTATTGCTTACTATATAATCATGAATTGCTTTAATTTTTGTTGATGGACTATCGTATGTGTTTATTTGATCTTTTATTATTTGGTCTACTTTATTTTCAATTTTAGCAATTTGTTCAGCATTATATAAATAATTGATTTCAATTGTTATTTCTCCGGTTGATGCTACAATCGTTTTTAAATTTGTAAAACTATTAAATGGATGAACAAAATTATTAATGTGTGTTAGTAATGTTTCATCGTCGCTTATTTTAGTAATATCATTTATACACTCTGAATACTCACTAGCACAATAGAATGTGAATCTATCCCATCCCTTGTTTATAGCGGTATATATAATATTTAATAAATCATTATATGAATAGGGAGTATATTCATCAACCTCTGAAACAAAATCAAAATTTTCTTTTATTTCATATTTGTTACCATCTTGTATGTTTAGATGACTCGACATCATAATATTAGTAATAAATGCATCTGAATAAGGGTCAATATTAACTATTAAAAAAATAGCTAATGCGCAAGTGGCAATCAATAATAAACATTTTAATGCTTTTATCATAAAATCATCTCAATTTCATTATATTTTAAAACCCATAATAAGTAAACTTTATATTTAAATAATGATGTAAATATTCGTTGGATTTTGAATAAATTGCATTATGTGGTATAATTACCAAAGTTAACGTTTTCGTTTGCAAATACTATTTAAAAAATATTTGTAACATGTTATTATTATAATTGGGAAAGGTGTCAGTTGATGAAGAAGTTTTTAAAAAAATCATACGATAGAATTTGTTCATATGTTTATTCAAATAGACTCTTTTTGTCATATTTTCTTTTAGCAATTTTTGCCTTATTCCTAGTTAAATATAATACTGTAGGTGTAGACTTTTTAATAAGAAGTGCCATTGTTGATATTGGATTAGTTCTTATTATAGGGTCTTTTTGTTATATTTTAAAACCAAAGAATCAAATTAAATATTTAATGATAATATTAGCGTTTATCTGTTTGATATGTATAATTGATTCTATTTATTATATGTTTTATACATCATTTAGTTCTGTTGGGGATTTAGCAACTCTTTCTCAGGTAGAAACGGTTACTGGATCAATATTTGAAAAGGTAAAAGTAATAGATATTATTTTTGCTTTATTCCCATTAGTATTATATGGAATACATAGAAACTTGTTAACATCTCCATATTATTCTTATATTCAAAAATCAGAGAAATGGGTTATTTCTTTCTTTATAACATTCTTATTAGGTTGTTTTTGTATGGGAGCTAGATTCCATTTTGCAACTGAAACTGATTATAACTGTATAGTTAAACAATATAGTCGCGCTAGTGCAGTAAAAAGATTTGGCGTTTTGTTTTATCATGGTAATGATATTTATCAAACTATTAAACCTCAAATAAGTGGTATTTTTGGAAAAGAAGATGCTATTGAATTATTCAATAATTATTTTGGAAATGAAGAAAATCAAAAATACAAAGATGATAACAAATATACTGGTATATTAGAAGGCAAGAATGTTATTTTTGTCCATATGGAGAGTATTGAAGATTTTGTTATGGATTTAACGTTTAATGGACAGGAATTAACTCCAAATTTGAATAAAATGGCTAAAGAAGGTATGTTTTTTACAAACTTCTATCCTGAAGTAGCTACAGGTACATCATCTGATACAGAATTCTCATTACTATCTAGTTTAATGCCTGCATCTCGTGGTACTGCATTTGTAACATATTATAAAAATAATTATATTACCATTCCTAAATTACTAATTGAGAAAGGATATAATACTTTTAGTATGCATGGTAATGATGTAACAATGTGGAATAGAAATAAAGCGCATAAGTCTTTAGGATATCAAGATTTGTATTTTAAAGAATATTTTACATTTACTGAGGAAGATATAATTAACTTGGGTATTAATGATACTTTATTCTTTGAACAAGCAATTCCTTTGTTAGAAAAAATTGAAGATGATAATCAAAACTATATGGGTACTGTTATTACTTTATCTAACCATTCTCCATATTCATATTTAGATAAATATGGTGAATTTGATATGAGTACAACATATATTGATGAAGAAACCGGTGAAGAAGTTAAAACTGATTATTTAGAGAATACGGCGGTTGGTAAATTCTTACATTCTGTTCATTATGCTGATCAAGCTATGGGTAGATTAATGGAATTAATAAACGAATCTGATCATTTCAATGATACTGTATTCGTATTCTACGGAGATCATGATGCCAAGTTATCAATGAAACAAAAGAATTATTTATATAATTATAATTACAAAACCGGAGAGGTATATACTGAGGAAGACGAAGAATATACTACATATAATTCATATTTACATGAACTAAATAAAAAAACTCCTTTAATTATATGGACAAAAAATAAGGATTTAAGAAAGAAATTAAAGGGTAATGTTGATTACTATATGGGTATGATAGACGTAGCACCAACTATTTTAAATATGCTTGGTATGGAAAATAAATATGCATTAGGTCATGATATTTTCACAATTAAAGATGATAATACAGTACCATTCCCAAGTGGTAACTTTTTAACAAATATTATGTATTATAATAGTTCAAATGATGAATATTATATTACTAAAGAAAACACAATAATAAATGATGAATATATATCTGAACATAAAAAATATACTGAAAATTTATTAGATGTATCAAATGCCATTATTACATATAATTTATTTGATACTGTAAATAAAGCGGAGGAAAATAATGAAAAGTAGAAAGAAGAGAAGAGGCTTTTTCCTTGCAGTATTTCTTTTAATATTTTTAATCGCTGTTGGGTTTGGCGGTTATCGTTTATATAAGAAATTAAATGCTGTACAAGTTAATGTAGTAGATGAAATAGATGATTTTGATTATAAGTTAGAGGATAGAGATACAGAGTTATATAAGACAACATTTGAAGAATTAAAAGAAACTTTAAAAGCCGGAGAAGTAGATAATGAGAAATTAGCTAGTTCAATTGCTAAATTATTTATAATTGATTTATATACAATTAAGAATAAAGTTAATAAATTTGATGTAGGGGGATTAGATTTTGTATTTAGTTCTGTTAAAGCTAATTATGCTTTAAATGTTCAAGAAACTTTATATAAATATGTTGAAGATAATTCTAATAAAAAAAGAAATCAAGCTTTACCGGAAGTAAGTGAAGTAACAGTTAATTCAATTGAAGCTGCTTCATTTACTGTTGGTGGAAAGACTTATAATGGTTTTAATGTTAATATTTCTTGGAAATACGTAATGGATTTAAAATATGATACTAGTGCTAAACTAAAACTAATAAATGATAATGATTCATATTACGTAATAGAGTTATCTCATTAAGGTGGTTGAAATGAAGCAAATTTTTAAAAAATTAAAAAGAAAAAATAAAGCTGAAGTATTTTTCTACCACTTTATTAATATATTATATTTAGCTGGTTATATCTATTTTGCTATAAACGTTCTTGGTTTAGCGGGCGTAGAAACAGCAATTAGATATTCAGTATTAATTGGTTTATTATTATTCTTTATATTTATGTTTTTCTTTAATATGGCAAATATTATTAAGAAAAGACATAAAAGTTTTATCTTTATGATATTTTTAGCAATTATTATAATAGCTATTTTCTTTGGTTCAGGTTATGTAATTAATAAAGTATATGGCGTTATGGATAATGTTAAGGACCAAAAGAAAGTTACTTATACATCATATTTAATTAGTTTAAAAGATACCATATTTAATAAAAGTGAATCTCTAATTGGTAGAATTGATGATCAAAGTGATAAAGAGGGCTATATTTTAGCTAATAAGATAATCGTTAATAACAAACTAAATAACACAATTAATAATTATTCTGACTATATGGCTATGTTACAAGATTTATATGATAAGAAAGTAGATGCTATTTTTGTTCAAAGCAATTATGTTTCTTATTTTGCATCTGAAGATGATTTCCAATCAATTGCTTTAGATACTAAAATAATTTATGAATATAGTGAAGAGATGGAAAATGAAGATGTTACTATTTCTAGTACAAAAGACTTTACTGATCCAGTAACATTCTTACTTCTAGGAGTAGATTCTAAGCAAGACGGACTAAACGCTAATGCAGCCTTTAATGGTGATACATTAATGCTTGTAACATTTAATCCAAATACATTAAATACAATAGTATTTAGTATTCCAAGAGATACTTGGGTTCCTATTGCTTGTAAAAAGAATAATAAAGCGAAGATTAATTCAAGTGCGGCATATGGCACTAAATGTGTTATAAGTACTATTGAACAACTAATGGATATTGATATTGATTATTATGTTAAAATCAATTTCAAAGGTGTAGTTGATTTAGTAGATGCTTTGGGTGGAGTAGAAGTTGATGTTCAAGCTCCTGAAATTAAGCAATTTGGAAATAAAGTTTGTGAACAAGATTCTAATCGTAAGTTTGGTAAAGATTTAGTTTGTATGGATCCTGGATTTCAAAAGTTAAGTGGAGAACAAGCATTAGCGTATGCAAGATGTAGACATTTATATATTTCAAGCGATTTAACTAGGGTTAAACATCAACAAGACGTTGTTACCGCGATAGCTAAGAAAGCTACAACATTAAGAAGTTATGGTGATTTTGAAAAAGTTCTTAATGCTGTAACAAAAAATATTGCTACAAATATGAATAGAAATCAAATGTTATCTGGATATAATGTTATTAAGAAAGTTATCCAAAACAATTCAAATGATGAAATGGAATTAACTATTCAAAAAACGTATTTAGAGACACAAAACTTAAATGTTTATTTACCTGGATCAAATAGAGTTACAATGGCGTTATCATATTATTCAGATAGTCTTAATGAAATTAAGCATGCAATGAGAGTTAATTTGGAACTTGAAAAGCCAGAGCCAATTAAGACATTTGAATTCTCATATGAGAAACAGTTTACAATTGCTCCAATAGGGCAAGGTAAAAAAGGTGGATCTTCAGACCAAACGCTAAAGAAACTAGCTGGTATGAGTATTAATGAGACAAAAACATATTGTTCAAGTGTTGGTATAAATTGTGCTTTTGAATATGTTACTAAAGATAGTGAATTATATAATACATCTTATGGTGCTGATATAGTTGCAGGTCAATCAGTACATGAAGGAACATTATTATCTTTAGTTTCTAAAGTTACGGTATATTTAAATAAGAAATAAACAGTTTAAACTCTAATTCAATATAATGAATTAGAGTTTTTTATTTAAAAAAAATATGTTTAATGATAATATTTAAAAAGGAGATAGTTATGAAAGAAGACAAGTATATAGAACTAGTTTTAGATAAATGTTTAAATTTTGATAAAAGCAATAAATTGTTTATTTACTATGAGAAAGCATTAAATGAAGATTTTGTTAATCGTTTATGTGAAGGGGCCTTAAAAAGAAATATAGATGTTCATCTTGAGGATATTGCCTCATACAAAAAACATGATATTTTAAAAAATGCATCTTTTGAAGAGATAGCAAATGAACAATTATTTAATGCTTCTGTTTGGGATGAATATGCTAAAGAAGATGCAGCATTTTTAATAATTGAATCAGAAATACCAGGTTTAATGGATGATATTGATGTTAATATATTTAATGAAGCAAAAAGAATAGAAAGATCTACTAAGCCTATATACAAACAAAAACAGGCTATTGATGCTATATCATGGTTAATTATTGCTTATCCAAATGAGATATGGGCAAAGAATGTATTCCCAAATAGTAGTAATGCCTATCAAGAATTATACGATTCTATCATGGATATGTGTTTGTGTAATTTTGATAGCCCAATAAACAAATGGGAAGAGCTAACTAATAGAAATAGAAATGTTGCAAGTAAGTTAAATAATTTAAAGATTAAAGAATTACATTATACTAATTCTTTGGGTACTGATTTATATTTGGAATTACCAAATAATTATAAGTATGATTATGTTGGCTCTAACGGACACATTGTTAATATGCCAAGTTATGAAGTCTTCTCTAGTCCACATTATTTAAAGACTCATGGAATTGTTTATTCATCTAAACCGCTTAATTATAATGGATGTGTTATTGATGAATTTAATATTACTTTTGAAGATGGAAAGGCGGTATCATGTGATGCAAAAGTTGGAAAAGATGTCTTAGAGGGAATAATTAACGCTGATCAATATTCATGTTATTTGGGAGAATGTGCACTAGTTAATTATGATTCACCAATATCAAATATGAAAACTATCTTTAATACAACATTAATTGATGAAAATGCATCATGTCATTTGGCTTTAGGGGCTGGGTTTCCTGAATGTATTGAGTCTGGGCTTGATATGTCAGTTGATGATTTAAGAGAACATGGTATTAATGATTCTCTTACACATGTGGATTTTATGATTGGTACAAGTGATCTATCAATTGTTGCAACAACAACTGATGGTAAAGAAGTAGTGATATTTAAAGATGGAAACTTCACAATTTAGTATTTTAGATAGATTAAGTAAGTCTAAATTTAGAGGTTCCTTTCATCTTAATAAAAAGATGAAAGAATATGTTCAGGAAAAAGGAATTAATAAAATAAGGCAAGATGGAATAGAATTGATAACAAAAAGAATTGCTCCCAAAGAAATTCTAAATGACGGAAAACAAACTCCTATGAGAAAAGTTCATCCCATTTTTATTGCTCAACATGCTTGTGCTTGTTGCTGTAGAGGATGTTTAGAAAAATGGTATCATATACCCAAGGGAAGAAAACTAACTGAGGAAGAAGTTATAAATATAGTTAATATTCTTATGGAATGGATAGTAAGAGAAATAAAACAAATGTGATTCAATCATGTTTGTTTTTTTATATTCTTGTTTTATAATTATAATAGGTGGTGATTAAATGGAAGAAAAAGAAATTATTAAGAAAATTGATTATATTTTAGAACACGATCTATTTAATCACGAAGGATTAAGAACTCTTAGTGTTGAAGAAAAGGTATATATTTTAAATCAGGTTAATAAGGTTAATAGAGAAAACATTAATAGTATTTTTGAGACATTTGTGGATTTTTTATCCAAACACAAGTTGAGTATTTTTGAAGATAATGAGATGCATACTTATTTGAGCAATAATCCACGAGTTAATAATGATTTTTGGGTGACCGGAAAATATATTTTTGATGTTAATGATGCAATATATGTATTAACTCATTTTTGGAATAATTTTGGCCATTTAGAAAAATTTTTGGTGGATGTTACAAAAAATATTAATGATGCAAACTTAATCGTTAAAATGTATCCTGAGTTACAAAGAATGTTAATCCCTAGGCCAGAGTATGACAATGCTTTTTTGAATGCAATATCTTGCCTAGATAATGATAGATTTAAAATTAATTTTATAAAGAATCCATTTTTTAAATTAAATAATGATAAAAAAGCGAAATTATTGTGTTCATTATCATCAGATCAATTGAAACTTGATAATTTGTCGATGATTCCTTCAAGGCATCATGCAAGGGTAATTGCAAGTTTAAAAAATGATAGCATTAAAAGTAAATATCTTGATAAGGGCATTCATAATGCGTATCTAATAATCAAATCACTAGATAGTGATGAATTAAGAGAAAAATATTTAAATAGATATTGGTCATTAATAAAGGATAAAAATAGAGCTGAGATTGTAAGAGGCTTTAAAAATCAAGAATTGGTTAATAAGTATTATCAAAAATTGGGGACTAAAGGCAAAACTTCTTATTTAACTCACGATAAATCTACACAAGTAACATTAGATGAAGTTGAAGGTTCTATTCGTAGTAGTGGTAAATCTTTAGATTTAATTAATAATTTAAAAAATTTTACACCGGATGCTTTAATTTATTTAATTAATAATTTAAATTCCTTAAATGCAAGAATGGTTTTCGCTAATAATGCCACAATAGTATTTGAAAAATTATATAATCAATATGGATTGTCTGAATGCTTGAGAGTGCTTGATGCGCTTTTCAATAAAATCCCTCAGTCACATATAATATATTTCTTAAAGCAAGAATCTAATTTAGAAATAATACTACATAGTTTAAGTTATATTCACGATATTAAGGGTAAAGTAAGTGTTTTAGTTGATGGAAGATATCAAGATCGTATAAATAAGTCAGTTGGTTATGATGATAAATTCTTGCCTTTAATCAAAGACTTTGCAACTTATTACCAAGTATCCGAAGAAAATCTAAAACTAGTTGTTGAGCGTTATGATATGTTGGCGTTGAGATTTTTGTTTAAAAAGAATTTTAGAAATATATTGAAGTTAGACAAAGATACTCTTGAGAATATTCTTGACTTAATGAAAGTGGAATATGCAAGTTTAGATGATAATACTTTAAACGACATTATTAATAGTTTTGTTCAAAGAAATTTTGCAAATAAGAATAGACAGGTTATGAGTATTTTCCATGATATATTAATTGCTATAGCGGAAAAGAAAATGGACAAACTTCAAGAATTGTTTAAAAATATTGACAATAGAATAGATGTAGGAAGCGTTCTTGATGATATCTTGAATAAGAAAAATGAAAAACAAGTAAATCTAATTGGAAAGTTTTATGATGGTAAACAGGTTAATTATAGTGAGTTTATTAATTTGCTATTAAATGTTCCTGAGATGATGGACATTCTTCATGAAATTACTAATGAATATATAACTATTGAAAGAAGTGAATATAGTAAGAAAGAGACAGCTGCTCAAAGAAAATTAGTTACAAAAGAAACATATAATGTTAATCAAATGATTAAATATATTTTTGTAAATAATGATATAGAAGAAATCTATAAAGCAGTAAAGCTGGAATTAAAAAATTCAATAGATGATCTTAACGAAAGTGAAATTGCTATATTAAAGAATGATTCATTATTAAAACAATTAATTATTTTTAATAAAAACCCCAATGCAATAGGAGATAAACCAGATAATAGAGCAATTGGTATATTCTATAGTTTCTTAAAGAAAAGAATAAACAATATAAAAAATGCATTAATTTATAATCAAAAGAGAATTAGTTTTGACAGAAAAATATCTTTAGATAATCCTAATGAATTAGTTATGGAAGTTATTTCTGAATTAGAACCAAAACTATTAACTAAAGGAATATTTAGTAACCCTAATGTTATGAAATTATTAATCGGTTATTTAAATAAATATAAGATGTTAGGGTGGGGATATAAATTGGATAATATTTCCTCTAGAGCGGATTTGTTAACAAGTTCTGCAATTATCGCATCATTTATTATGCGTTTTGATATGATTTATCAATTTGCTCTTAATAGTAGGAGAGAATTAATAAGAAATAAATATCCTAATCTTAGTGAAGATGAATTAAATAAAAAAGCAGAGAAAATGATTTCTCTAGCATATTTACTGGATGTAACAACAGCATTTTCCCCAAGTTTTAAATGTTATGAAAAACTGTTTGGTAAAGAAGATTTTCGTATTATTTTAACAGATCCTCAGCCATATAAATCTCGTTATACAAAGATGGAGAAATTAGCTGAAACAGCTAAAATATATGTTGAAATGTATAGGAGAAACAAAATAACTGTTCCACCTTGTGATAAAGATTTTGAGTTATCTAGTGGTAAAACAATGAATATAGTGGTGGGTAATGTTACTAATCCCATGAATCTTGATTATGGTGAAAGAACAGAATCATGTATGAGAATAGGTGGATTTGCAGATAGTTTATTTCGATTTGCTGCACTTGATAAAAATGGTTTTCATATACGATTTGTTAATCCTAAAAATGGAGAACTAGTTAGTAGAGTAACAGGATTTAGAAATGGTAATACAGTATTTCTTAATGAATTAAGATTTAGTTTAAGTGATGAATATACAAATAGCGATGTTGTTGAAGCATGTCAGCTAATATCAAAATATCTTGTTCAAGCAACTAGTGATAGTAAATATCCAATAGAAAACGTTATTGTTTCTCCATATTATGCAATGGCAGGAATAACAACGAATAGAGTAAATTTACATATGTTATCTATTACTAAAGGCCTTGGCAATATTTCTCATGATATAGCCGTTCAGCCTATTTTGTTAGCGGGGCATAATAATAGATCATATTTAACGCCAATATCTTTAGGAAGCGATAAAGTAGAAATTTATACTCCTCAAAGAGATAAAGTCAAATTACTAGTTTATGATGATTTAATAGATTCTATTCAAAGGATAGAGTCAATGAGTCAAATGCTCGATGGAAAATCAATTGAAGAGGTAAATGTTAATGTGGGGCAAGATTTATTAGTTGGTTATGTAGGAGAAGATTTCTATTGTGCATTAACATTAGATGGTACTGTTGTTTCAAAAATTATAAATAGTCGTTCCAATAATAAAGCATCATTAGATGAATTTAATGTTTATTTAGAAAAACTGGAAGCTAATAGAGAAGTATTAGTAAATGGAGCTTATAGTCAAGCAATAAAAAAAGCATAAGTTAAATCTTATGCTTTTTAAATGTCCTCATCATAATCAATTGGTAAATCATCACAATCATCGGTAACCTTTTCGTGTTTCCATTCAATTGAAGAAAGTCCTGTTTGTATACCAATATTTTTTATCATTTCTTCAACAACATTTGCTCTTGTTGTAATGATGCGAACTTCTAATTTAATACTTCCTGATGCTGTTTCTTTTTTACCAAGAGAACTTAGGCTAAGTGAATAATCTTCGCAGTAATTTACTACTGAGTTTCTTACATTAGATTCATTTTCTTTTTCACACGTTATTTTAACAGTACATATTTCAAGTTGTTCTTTTTTAACTTTTTCAGATATTGATTGAGATATAAATCTTAAAATAATATTGGATAATAATACCATTAATGTGCCAACACAGGATTCTGCAATCATACCGGTTGATGTTAGAACTCCAATTGCCGCTACACACCAAAGTGTTGCTGCGGTGTTCAATCCTTTAATTCTGCTTCCATCTTTAATAATAAAACCGGCACCTAAGAAACCTATACCAGATACTATCTGAGAAGCAACCCTTGTTCTATCTGGAATGTCACAAGAGAAAGCCATCCAGTTAAACATGAATGCTCCTAGAGCAACTAATACATTGGTTCTAACTCCGACCATCTTGTGTCTTAATTGTCTTTCAATACCTACAAGCACACTTAGTATGAAGCACACTAAAATTCTTGTAAGAAAAACGTCAATCCCCATATAATCTACCTCACTATCTTGTAGTATTTTATATCTTACTATGTTATAATTTTAACATAAGAAAGGTATTAAAGTAAAGGACGTGTTGGTATGATAAATGACAAGTTGATTGCTAAAATTAAAAAAATACCATATGGTATACCATTGTCAATTATTTATAGAAATAATCCAGAAATGTTAGATGCTTGTATAGCTTTAGGTAGAATAGATTTAGTGGCTTCTTTTAACGAACAGGCCTTTACTGATAAAGTACTAGAACGCCGTGGGACTCAATTAGCTCAGCATCTTAGAAAAACTTCTATAGAGAATTCTGCTTTAGCGGCGTACTATTTTCGAAAGAATGATTTAAGAACGGCTTTTAAATGTATAGGTTCTAAAGTAATGACTAAGACATTTTTAAAAAAATATGGTAGTCAAATAATTGAAGGATTAAAAAAGCCTAGACATATATCACATGCTTTTTGGGGAGATTCAAAACTTTTATATAAATATTTATTAGCAAGTGGTGAAGTGGGATTAGCTTTTTCAGATGAATTTTTTAGCTTTAATAAAAATTTAATTAAAAAAACAGGGGTATCTATGTGTGCTGATGCTATAGAAGGGCAATATGATAGCATTCCTTCTAATTTAGGACATAATAAAGAATTATTTGAAGAATTATTAAAAAGGAAAAATTACAACTTAGTAATGTCTTTTGATGCAAGTTTATTAACAGATGATATTGTTAATAAATATAAAAGTGAATTTATTGAAACAATACTTAAAACTGGTAAAGTAAATATAGGGGTAAGCGGTTGTAAAATACTTGCCGATTATTTTCGTGAACAAAAAAATTATAAAATTCTTGTTAAATTTTACAATTATCCTTTGGAATTATCTAGTGAAGAGTTCGAAACCTTCGTGCATGAAATAGATGTTTCTGAATCAGTCCCTAATATTTGTAAAAATAATGAATCATTATTTAAATATTATATGAAGAAACGATCTGTTAAAATATTATTTCAATTTGATTCATCTTTAATACAAGAATACAATGTTTTTAATCGTTATATTAATGAAATAATAGCTTCAGTTCGATCAAGTGAAAGAATTCATTTAAATATTTATTTAGATGATGTAAAAAAAATTAAACTTATTGAACATGATGCTGTTGATGTAATCATTAAATTAAATGATAATTATAGCTATTCTTTAATTGGCAATGATTTAATTATGAATAAATATGGAGAAAAGGTTCTTCAAGCTATCGAAAATTTGGGCTTAGATGTATATGATACTAATGATCCTGCTGTATTTAAAAATCTCTTAAAATATAAGAAATTTGGTTATTTACTTCGTGCTAATGAAAAAGTGTTTAATAAATTTGTTGGAAGCGAATATTATCCCGATTTAGCAAATTATTTAACGGAACATAGAGACAAGTTTACTTTTTATATAAGAAAGAATAAAAGTTTCTTTAATTATTGTTTTAATAATAAATATTATGATTTATTATTATCATTTAATTATTGGTTTCTTACTCCAAAGAAAGCCTCTGGAATAGAAGATAAGATCATAGAAAGCATAATGAATGATTTAAATTATCCAAATTTATTTAGAGAAAATGAAATGCTATATTATCATTTATATGAATATGCACTTAAAAACAAAAAATATGATTTTATTTTTGAACATTGTGGGTCGAAGGTATTTTCGGAAATTCTTTGGGGAAGATATAATATAGAAGAAGCCCATGAACTTAAAAAAGCATATTTTGAAAGAACTGGTTTAACTAGAGATGAATTTGAAAAGAAATTTAAATCATTTTTTATCGTAAATGATGAGATTTTCCAAACTCTTAATCCAATGATTTTATCGCATAAATACGATGTTATAGATGAAAAAGAACTTCAAAGATTTATAATATATCCAGATATTCAAAAAAGAATAGTTGCTTTAAATGAGGTTGAATTAAAGGTATTAAATGTTATATTAAAAAAAATAAATTCTAAGAAAGTTAAAATTGATAGATCTAATTTAATAAGTAATGTTATTAAAAATTTGCATAAGTATGAAAACATTATAAAAGAAATAAACGTTGATACAATCGATGATGATTTGTTGGAAAAGTTGATTTGTTTATTAAATGATTCAAACAATTATTATGATATTAAAACGCTTGATGAGTTAAAAGAATATGATGAATTGGTTTTAGAAAAATTCCGCATTATTGAAGCTTCTTTACCTCAGTTAAATATATTTGATTTAAGAGAAGCGGTTTTTCGAAAAAAATTTGGCATTTCATTAGAAGAGGCAAGATTTATCTGCGATAGATATTGTAATGATATGCAAGCTGTAACTGATTCAGAGTTGAGTAAAGAAATTAAAATAGTTTTAAATGAAATAAAAAATGTATTTGCTTCCTCAAAAGAAGAATTAAAATTTATGTTTATCAGTTGCAAATCTAGTATTTCAAATAAACATAAATACGATTCATTAGAATCAATTATTAGAACAAATTATGCAAAACTATATAATGATTGTTTATATAAGCCAAAAGAAGAAGATATTATAAGTGATGATTTTAAAAACAAATATTTTCAGCATATTTCTGTACCGGTATATATGCCTCATGGAGACTTTAATATGCAAACACACTCTTTGGGTGCATATAGAGAATTTCATGAACCTATAAATTGGAAGAATGATTGGAATAGGCCTAAAACTACTTACCATGGCATTTGCACAACGTTTATATCAAATGAGATGATTGCACCAGCGAGAAGTTTTCATCCGATTTATGGCTTTACTGGATATAGAGAAAATGAAATGCTATGTATGGGGAATTATGATTTAAACTCAGATAGAGCAATAGCAAAATATGATACATCTAGAGCTTATCCATTTGGTTTTTATTCTCCAAAACATTTGATTAATAAAACAAGACATTCTCATAATGAAATTGTTATAGAAAGAATAACTAATGGTGTTAAAAGACAGCCAGATTATGTTGTTTATGTCGTGGATGATGCAAATGATCCAAGATTCTTTCATCCTCAAAACAAAAGATTTCAGGAAACGATTAAAGCTGCAGAAGATTTTAATATACCAATTGTAATTGTTGATAGATTACAATATGCAAAGAAAAATATGGCAATAATCGAAAGTATGAAAAAAGAAATGATTACTGACTTTGAAAAATTTGCAAATGAAGGAAAAGTACAAGAATTATTGTTTAAATATTTGAATAATAGAATTGGATGTATTAAGTATAATATTGAAAGCACAAGTGAAGTATATAACTATTTTACAGATGAAATATGTATAGAAGCAATTAATTCTATTTGGGGTTTTATTTCTGAAGCTCCAGATAGTACGGCAAAATGTAATGCATTAAAGCAGTTAATATATGTTTTATCTAATGAACATATGAATTGGAATGAAGCTAAACTTGATCGCAGTAACACTGGTTGGATTCTCAATGAGGCAAATAAAATGCTATCTTCAATTGATTCGAGGTATCGTGTTGAAGATGATATGCAATATAGAAATTCATTGAGAAAAAAAGAGCAAAGAAAATATATATTTAAAGCGTATACTGTTATGCCTGAAATTAGACTATTTATTAAAAAAGACTTAACTGATGGTGTTGATTTAGATACAATAATTCAAAGAATAGATGAGGGGATATATTTATCGCAAGTTTCTATTGCAAAACCCGAAAGTGAAGGAGAAAGTCGATAATTATGAATATTCCAATAAGTATATTTAATCTATATGAAATATTAACGGGGAAGATGGAACCTAAACCTTCTAGTAGAGGAGCTATTATTTATAATCCTAAATTTTTAATGATTAATATGGATAAATTGAAAAATTTTTATGCAAATGTCCCCCAAATATCTACTTCAGTATTTTTGATAGATGTTAAACATATAATAGCAATGTCAGGAAAATATATGCCTGTATATGATCAAAATAAGAATCTTCTTTATACGCAAGAAGAATATTTAGAATATAGTAAAAGAGTACGAGGATTTATTACACATCCAACAGGACCTTATGTATTCTCCGAAAAATTAGATTTTCCGGGAATGGAAAAATATTTAGAAGTGTATGATCAAAATGAAAAAAGAAATAGACAAGAAGATTTGTTGGCTAGCAATAGCATTAAGGAAGTAATAGAAAGAACAAATGCTAAAGCACTTCCATTATTTAAGTCTAAAAGAATAACTAATTATAGAGTTGTAAATACAGGATCCACTTCAAGAAATACAAACATACCGGGTTCTGGTTCGGATTTTGATTATATTGTACAATTTTCATATAAAGATGAAGCTGATAGAGATAAAAAGGTATCTCATATGATTGATGCATTTATTAAAGCATATCATTTAAAACCTAGTCAGATGTTAGTTAGACCATTTAGATTAAGAATATTTGGGCTTAATATTCCGGGAATACCAGAACCAGCTGATGTTGATATTTCATTCATTGGTGCAAATCAGGAGTATTTTTCTACTGATGAAGCAATGCGTGAAAGATTGACTGTTATGCGTATGCAAGATGAATTGTTATATAGAAAAGCTGTTGCTAATATTCAATACGCTAAAGAAGTGTTAAAAACAGCAGAAGCATATAAAACTCATCAATCTCGACGAGAACAATCTGGATTAGGTGGAATAGGTATAGAAAATTGGATATTACAATATGGAGGTTCATTTATTGAAGCTGCAGAAAGTTTTGTTAATGCTGCATTTATGCCTAACGGAGAATTAAAACCATTTATTGAATTTGAAAAAGAATATTCTGTAATGGACTGTGGTTTAGGTCATGTTAATAAGGCTAAAGGGCAATTCGCTTTACGTAATTTTGTTATATGTCACATGAGAGAAAATGGATATCAAAAAATGGCATATGCTTTAAAGAAACAATTAGAAATAATTAGAGAAGGAAATAGAGCAAGATAAATTGTGCAATTAAGCACAATTTTTTCTTTTTTGTTTGTATTAATATGGTTAAATGTTATAATATTAATGATATTTAGGAGGAAACATGGGACTATTTAGCAAATTAAAAGATTTAATTACAAAGAAAAATGTTGAAGTAAAAAAAGATGAAAATGTGGAAGCTTATGATAAAGGGCTTGAAAAAACACGTAATGAGTTTGTATCAGAATTATCTTTTTTGGGAAAAAAATATACCAAGGTTACAGATGAATATTATGATGAATTAGAAGAACTATTAATAAAGGCTGATATTGGTGTTAATACAGTAATGACTTTTATGGATAGATTAAGAAAAAGAGTTAAACAAGAAAATATTACTGATACCAATTATTTAAATGAAGTTATTGTTGATGAACTATTTATTATTTATGTAGATGAAGATGATTTAACAGATAAGATTAATATGGCAAAAGAAGGACCAACAGTTATTTTAATGGTTGGAGTAAATGGTGTTGGTAAGACTACTACTATAGCTAAGCTAGCTTATAAATATAAAAATGAAGGCAAAAAAGTAATGATGATTGCTGGAGATACATTTAGAGCTGGTGCTGTAGAACAACTTAAGATATGGGCTGAGAGAACTGATTCATTATTTTATGGTAAAGAAAATATGGATCCTGCTGGGGTAGTATTTGATGGTTTAAAAGAAGCTACTGCACAAAATGCCGATATAGTATTAATTGATACAGCTGGTCGTTTACAAAATAAGGTAAATTTAATGAATGAGTTAGATAAGATTAATAGAATAATTCAAAGATTTATTCCGGAAGCACCACATGAAACTTTATTAGTTATTGATGCCTCTACAGGACAAAACGGAATTCTTCAAGCTGAAGAGTTTAAGAAAATCACAAATATTACAGGAATTGTTTTAACTAAATTAGATGGAACTGCTAAGGGTGGAATAGTTCTTGCTATTAAAGAGCTAGTACATATACCAGTTAAGTTTGTTGGGCTAGGCGAAAAGATGACCGATCTAAAAACGTTTGATATTGAAGATTACATCTATGGATTATTTAAGGATATGGTATAAATGGAAGATTTTATAAAATTTAATAATTTATTTAGTTTGTATTCATCATTGCTTACAGAGACTCAAAGAGAAATATTTGAGGATTACTATGGCGAGAATTTAAGTTTACAAGAAATTGCAGATAATCGTGGCACCTCAAAAAGCTTTGTTGGTAAGACAATTAAAGAATGCGAGCAAAAATTAATTGATTACGAAAGTAAAATTCACAAGTTAGAAATTAAAGAAATTGCCGATAAATGCTTAAACGAAGGTAATATTGAGGCTATAAAAAAACAAGTTGAAAAAATATCAAAATTATTATAACTGACATTTTGTCAGTTTTTTTGTGACAAATTTTGGAATTTATTATTGAAAAAAAAAGCATAATTTTATATAATGATATTGTATGAATAGAAGTAGTGTTCATATGTATACAATATAACTATTTAATAATAGGAAGGAGTAATATGGCAAAAGAAGTTGTCGTTACTGCCGATCGTATCAAAAACTGGCGAAAATTTGGCAGACTATTAAGACTTGGATTGCTAATTTTACTCGTTTTATTACTCATAGTTTATCTTGTACTAAAAGTAGTGTACCATGAGGGAAGCTTTGTAGTAACTTTGGCATCCAACGATATGTTAGAAAGTGGTTTAGCAATGTATGAATCACAATATGATAGAGTTGGTAAGAGAATTCTTAAAGTTAATAATCTACAATTCATGGACAACATTTCAATTAAGTGGTTACCAGAAAATATTGATACCGAATCAGAAGGAAGTCATAATGGGCAAAATTATATTGCTTATACCTTCTATATTGAGAATCAAGGTAGTCAAACAATTGATTATTGGTATGAAATGTTCCAAGAAGATGTTGTTAAAAATGTAGATGAAGCAGTTAGAATAATGATTATTCGAAACGGTGAAAGAACGGTTTATGCTAAAGGTAATAGTATCGATAGAGAACCAGAACCGGACACAATTAAATTTAGAGAGAACAAAGAGGGTTCAATAATACTAGAACAAAGAGAAGGGCTTAAGCCTGGTGATACAGATCATTTTACGATAGTGATTTGGATTGAAGGCGATGATCCAGAATGCATCGATGCCTTGATTGGTGGAGAAATAAGTTTACATATGAATATAACCGAAGAACATATGAAAATAAAAGAGGAGTGAAAAAATGACAAAAAAGAAACAAAAGAAAAGTAAGCTAGGCGCTTTAATCCTATTATTATTTTTAACGATTGTTATGTTATCTACTGCAACCTATGCATGGTTCACAGCTAACAAATCAGTCCAAGTATCAAACATTGACGTTAACGTTCAAGCAACAGGAGGTATCCAAATCTCAACTGATGCCGTTAACTGGAAAACAATAATATCTAACGCTGATATTACAGCCGGATGGTCTGCAACAGTTAGTGGTAATGCCGTTACTGATACTAACCAAATACCAACATCATTATCACCAGTTTCAACAGCTGGTTTAGTTGATGCTTCAACTGATGCTACAGCTAAAACTAAAAAGGGTAATTTATCAATGTATCATGGTGTAGTTGCAGCAAACCAATTAGGTGTATTTGCGTTAACAGCTGAGAAGGATCTTGAAGAAAAAGGTACTACAGGAAACTTCATTGCATTTGACTTATTTATTAAGACTGATGCAGCAGCAGCTTTATATATAGAACCTGGAACAGGCGCAACATTCACTGAAGGTTACAATTCTAAGGGACTTGAAAATGCAACAAGAATTGCATTTGTAGTTGAAGGTACAAAAAATGCTAATGCTAATACAGCAGAAGTTTTAACAATGGATGGAGCTACTTCATCAACTGTTACTATTTTTGAGCCAAATGTTGATTCACATACAGCATCTGGTGTTACACAATCAAATTTATATTACAGTCATTATACAAACTATAATGCAATTGCAGAGGGTTCTAACCAACCAATTGTGTCTTATGATGGAGTAAAAGCAGCAATTACTACTGCAATTCCACTTGCACAAACAAACGTTGTGGATAACTCAAGTTATTTCCAAACTGTTACAACTGTACCATTTACAACAGCATTTGTTACAGCTGCAACTGGTCAAACAAATTATGCTTGGTATACTACAGCTGCTACATTCCCTGCAGGAATTACAAAAGTCCGTGTATATATGTGGGTTGAAGGACAAGATGTTGACTGTGAAAACGATGCATCTGGAGCTAACTTAACATATAAGATTGCATTAACTCAAAATGCTTAATAAAAGTCTCGTGAAAACGAGATTTTTTTTATGGCAAAAAACACTAAATTTTCTTGATTTTCTTGGACTTATTTCGTTTACTTATTACCCTTGCCATGATATACTTATTATAGTGAGAATAGAAGATGAAAAAGAGATTGCGCAAAATCATTAATCTTATTCAAAAACACAAGATTGTTACTCTCGTATCAATTGTTTTTTTGTCTGTAATTTTATTTCTATTCGGAAGATCTTTTTCTGAGAATGTAATAACTACTACATGGGATGGAACAATTGCTGAATCGTTTACTACTGGTAATGGTACAAAAAGTAATCCATACATAATAAAAAATGGTAGTGAATTTGCTTTAATGCTTCAAAAAATAAATAGCGATGATTATTTATCATACTTTAATAAGTATTATGTGATATCAAATAATATTAACTTCGATAATAAGGAATTACCTTTAACGTCTGCTGGTAAAACTTTTAAAGGACATATTAAGGGTAATGGATTTACATTATCAAATATTGTTATTTCAAAAAGTTATGTTGATGCAAACGGAAATACAAAATATAATTTATTTGATTCATTTGATTCAGCTACAATTAATTATTTAAATATTGATTATTTAAATATTCAAATTAGTGATATTGCTGGTGAGGAAGAAAATCATAATATTTATGCCAGTATATTTGGTAATGGTGTTGCAAATAGCAACATAAGCAACTTAAGTTTGAATAATGTTACTATTACAGATAATAGCAGTGATGATGTGGTAAAGACATCTATTATGTTTATCAGTGATGCCGATAATAATACACTAAATAATATAAATTTAAATGTTATTAGTAATAATGCTAATACGAACCAAATTTTTAATACATATTCACATAGTGCTTTAGATAATATTTTTTATACAAATAATGATTTAATGCTTCTTGGAACTAAAAATAATTTAGAGGTAGATAAAGCATATCATTATGAAATTACTGAAGATGGAATCGTGTTCGATGAGGAAAAATCTGTAGAAGATGTATTAAAAAATATCAATGAAAATTCTGAAATTGAGTGGATGGTTGTAGATAATCAATTAAGAATTAAAAGCTTAACAGCAACTAATAGGGGAATGCTAAAAGGCTTAAGAGCTGGAGCAAACACTTATTATGGGGACTTAGATATTGAAGATCAAGGTTTATCAAATAACACTTTATATATTGATGATTTAGATGCTGATTTAAACTATTATAAATCATTAAATTATACTGAAGTAATAAATGGTAGCACTTTACCTGGAGTTTCAAGTACAAATTATTACAATGAAAATACATTAGTCGCTGTTCAAATTACTTATGATGCAGCTGATTATTCTGATAGCAGTATTGTTGGGCATGTATCTCCAACAGAGAATGCTAATAAATATGTTTATTATAAATATTATCCGTTAGAAAGAGACCATTATGGTAATTTATTAACTGATTCAAACAATCATCATTACATTAAAGTAGAATTAATTGATAATCCATTTAGTGCAAGACCAACTGGAAAAGGCTTTAATGGATGGGGAACTAAACAAGATAATGTAAAAATAATATATGATTCTGAAACATACACAAGATATGCAATTGTTCCAATTACTGAATCCGGAGCAGTATTATTAAACTTCAATGCGATATGGGCTCCTGCAAATATTTTAAATAATACAACTAATTTAAATTCATTGCCTGATAAGGAAATGATTAATCCTACAAGAGTAATACAAGTACCAGAAATTGAAGTATACTATGAAGACTGTGATCCAAGATATTTCAATCGAAATGTAACGATTTTAAAATTTCCTTATGCAAGTTCTCATCGTAGAAATGAGTATATTAGAGGATATTATACAAACAATAATAATAACCCTGGTACAGGAACAACAATTTACTATACATCAGGAAGAAACTGTAACTACAATACTTGTTATGTATTCGATGTTGATCAATTGCCTTCTGGAACAAACTATGATCAAAACTTGTATAATAATGGATACTATAGAATTCTATATGCTTATGGTAACAACTATAGATATACAACAAGTGTTAATGATTATTTAAGTTATAGTCAGTGTCGTCGTGAACGTACAATAATGGTTGATCATACGGTTTCGAGATTTGAAGTTGGAGAATCAACTGTTGGCTATTTCTATTATGTTGGAAATAACTACAATACTACAAGTCAATTATTCTATGATAGGTATGGAACAAGATGTGATATTACTGGTAACTCTTGTTCATCAGGTGCATATAAGTTAATTCAACATAATGACAACACTTTAAATTCTCAAGGTGAGTCTATAGCTGTAACAATGTCTGATGGTGCATATGACATTGTTGATTCTAATAGATATTTCTATTTAGTAACTAGAGATTTAAATATTGTTAATATGGGTAATACAAACCAAAACTTATCTTCATATATGGTTAATGTTCCTTTAACAGTAACAGGAAGTTATAATGGTGCAGCTATTGCAACAGGAAGACTAAATGCTAATACAGGAAACTTTAGTATTGGCGATGATATGGTTATAGAGAACGTTAATATCTATGGAGTTGGTGGAAACACAGTTACGGAATCAGCTGTTATAACAAATAGTTTAAGTGCCAATGCCCATAACTTAAAAATCGGAAGAAATGTTAAATATGTTAATAATAACAATGTAGCTAGTGACTCAAATAAAATATTTTCCGGTATATCAGGACTAAACGCTACTTCTACTCAAGGTAGTGCAAGTAATCCTAAGAGATTTAAAGTTATTGTAGAAAGTGGCTCATATAACTATTTAGTTAGTGCAAATGCTTCTGCAACAGGAAATAATCAAACGGTAAGAAATCAATATTTAAATTCGTATTATATTTATGGAAACGATTATGATAGAGTAGTTACTGATAATAATGATAACTTAAAAGTTTACTTTAATGCTCTATCTTCGTTAATCGATAACTTGATATCATCAAGTGAAAATAAGCATATTCCTGGATCAACTATTATTATAAAAAGTGGTAATTATGGAAAAGATGCTAATGATAATTATTCATCGTCTAATACAAATGGTATATATGCTGGTGGAAGAACAACTTCTCACTCTGCAAATGCATTAAGAGTACTAATTGTTGAGGGTGGAGATATAAATGTTATAAATGGTGGACCGTGTGTTGAGACAAACTTAACATCTAACTCAGTTGCAATATATATGAAGGGTGGAAAAGTTCGTCAAATATATGGTGGAGCCGGTACAACAACTACTTATGGAAATAGAATTGTTTCTGTAACTGGTGGTGATGTTTCAAGTAGTATTTTTGGTGGATCAAATGCATATGATTCCGGAGATGAAGGATTACTTACTGGTTCAACTTTAGTTTATGTTGGTGGAACTGCTGAAATTGGTGATGAAACAGCAGTTAATAACAATACAAAATTATTCAATGTATCAAGTGGTAATGTATTTGGTGCAGGAAATGGTGAAGATGGTGGAACTAGTGCTGGAATAGTTAGTAATTCACATATTATTATTAATGGTGGAACTATTCGTGGATCAGTATATGGTGGTGGAAACCATGGATCAGTTGGTACAAATAATTCACAAAATAATCCAAGTAATGTTGTTATAGATATTTATGATGGAGACATTCAAAATTCAGTATTTGGTGCTGGAGAATCATTTGGCGGTGGAACAAGGAATAATGAAGCTCCAAGTGGTGTTTTAACCGATGATTATTATATTGGTTATACAGAAGTTTATACTGATTATATTGAAAGAACTGTAACAACTACAAACTGGTGGGGAGAAACTGTTTCAGGACCAACAACAACGACTAGTACACAAACAGGTTATGTACCTGCTGGGGTTTATATGCCAGATGGATCGACAAATGGTTCTAGAATAGCTTGTTCATCAAGTGTTATTGGTTCTGATGTAGCTGATCCAGTTTCACAAACTTCAACAGCATCATCTGGATGGTTTAATACTGAAACTACTGTTACAGTAACAACAAGAACAACATGTTATTATGCAACAGGTATTGCTCATTCAGGAGAAACTTATAATGGAAATCAAAATTATTATGAAATAGCAAATAATAAGTTCGTAAGAGTAACTCCATCAATGATTACAGAAAGTAATGGAACAAACTCATATAATCATACAGTAACTATTAATTTACATGGTGGAGAAATAACTAATCAAATATATGGTGGTTCTAACGTTGCTGGAACATTATATGGAAATGTAAATATAAATTTATATAAAGGTGAAGCTGATGGTGTCTACGGTGGCGGAAAAGGTGTTTCTGGAACTGATAGTGCCGTTAGCGTATTAGGAAATACAACGATTGTTTCACAAGCAGATCCAGATACAGATCTTGAGATTGGAGATTTGTATGGCGGTAGTGCCTTGGGTTCAGTTAACTTTAATGGTGTTACTACTGTTACACTAAATGGTGGTACATTTGCTAATGTTTATGGTGGAGGAAAGGGAGATAATAATACTTCTCCACATACCCTTGGAAATATTACGGTAACATTAAATGATGGAACTGTAACAAACTTGTATGGTGGTAATAACTTATCTGGTATTCCATCAGGAAATGTTGAAGTTTATTTAAAAGGTGGAACAGTAGGTAGTGCTTTTGGTGGGGGATCTTCTTCATCAGTTAATAATACAAATATTTATTTAGAGCCAAATGGAGTTGCTGGAAATGTCTATGGCGGTTCTAATATGTCTGGAACTGTTCAAGAATCAAAAGTATATTTAAGAGGTGGAACTGCAAATTATGTCTATGGTGGAAATAATATTGCTGGTACTACTTTAGTAAGCAATGTATATGGTCAAAGTGGAACTATTAATAATGCAATATATGGTGGTGGAAATGAAGCTACTACTGATGAAGCTAATGTTACATTAACGGGTGTAACTTCACCGTATGCTTTTGGTGGCGGAAATAAAGCCTCTGTTACAACAACAAATGTAAGTATTACTAATGGTACAATCACTAACCTTTATGGTGGTGGTAACGAAGGAACGGTTACAACAACTAACCTTGATATAGCTGGTGGAAATGTAACAACTGCCTTTGGTGGCGGAAACAAAGCCGAAGTTACAACAACAAATGTTGAAATAACTAATGGTACTGTTACTGATTTATATGGTGGTGGAAATGAAGGTTATGCTACTACTACTAATTTAGATATATTAGGTGGAAATGTAACAACTGCTTATGGTGGAGGAAATAAAGCCGGAGCGGGAACAACTAATGTTTTAAAAGATAGTTCAAATTTACAACATTTATATGGCGGTTCTAATCAATCTGGAACTGTTAATGTCACAAATGTTCACTATGCATCTGGATATATTCAAGATGTATTTGGGGGTAATAATGCTGGTGGTACAGCAACTACAACTAATGTAATAATTAATAATACATATCATACAACTGGTAATGGTGGAGCTCTTCAAATTGGTACTGCCTATGGTGGAAATAACATAGCAGGTACAGCAGGAACAACTAATGTAACCGTTGTAAATGGAAATGTTAATTATGTTTATGGTGGTGGATATCAAGCCACTACTCAAAATGCTAATGTTACTATAAATGGTGGAACAATTAATACATCATTTGGTGGTGGTAACGAAGCACAATGTACAACTACAACAACAAGTATTACAGGAGGACAAGTTGGTACAGTTTATGGTGGTGGAAATAATGCGCAAGTTTCTACTACAACAGCTGTAACGCAAACTGGTGGAACTGTAACTGGAGACTTATTTGGTGGCGGAAACAATGGTAATGTTGGAACTAATACTTCCGTAACATTAACATCCGGAAGAGTAAATGGAAACGTCTTTGGTGGATGTAATAATGCAGTTGTAAATGGAAATACAAATGTATATTTAAATGGTACTAATGTCGGTATTGAAGCCTATGGTGGAGGAAATAATGGTTCTGTAACAGGAACAACTAATATTTCTCAAAGTGCCGGAACTATAACTGGAAGCTTATTTGGCGGTGGAAAAGGTCAAGGTGCTACTGTAGGAACTGCTACTAATGTAACTGTAACAGGTGGAACAACAACTTTGGATATTTTTGGTGGCGGAAATAATGGTAAAGTTAATGGGGCAACAACTATTAACTTTGGCGGATCTACTGTTAGAAATATCTATGGTGGCGGAAATAATGCGGAAGTAGGAACAAATACTCATGTAGTTATGAATAGTGGAACTGTTACTCAAAAAGTTTTTGGTGGAGGAAATAATGGTAAAGTTACTGGTTCAACGTTAGTAGAATTAAAAAATGGAACAATACAAAAGGATTTATATGGCGGAGGAAACTATGCTGAAGTAACTTCCAATACTGTTGTTAAACAAACAGGTGGAATTGTTACTGAAAACCTATATGGTGGAGGTAATCAAGGAATAGTTCAAGGAACATCTACTGTTACTATCAACAATGGTAATGTATTAGGTAGTGCATATGCAGCTGGAAATCTTGCTGCTGTTAATGGAAATGCAACAATTAATATTGGTGGAACAACAACAATTGGATCAAGTTCATGTACAGTATTAAACCAATGTGGTGTATTTGGCGGAGGAAATAATGCCGTAACGGGTCAACCGACAGCTAAAGCACAAACACATGTTAATATTGCTGGAGGAACAATTTATGGAAACGTTTATGGTGGTGCTAATACATCAGTAGTTAATGGTAGTACATCAGTTATGATTGGAAATGGAACATCATCTGCTACAGTATCACCTGGTGCGATACATATTGGTGGAACAGTGTTTGGTGGAGGAGAATCAAATGCTTCTGGATCACCAGACTACGATTACAGTGCAATAAGTGTTACAGATGGTATTAATATTGTGCTTGATGGATTGAATTATAATAATTTAGTTATCGATGGATCTATATTCGGTAGTGGTAATGCATCAAGTTCTCAAGGTGATAGTTATGTAACTATTAAGAACTATGGTTCAAGATTAAGTCCAAAAGATATATTATCTATTCAAAGAACAACATATTTAAATATTATTAATTCAAGTATTAAGTTATTTGGAGCAAAAGATAAAACAAATAAATTTGATGAAGAACTATTCTCACTTTGTATCATCAAGAATTTGTACTTAAAAGATAATACGACATTATATTTAAAATCTGGATTTAACTTAGTTGAATCGTTAAATAGTCAAACAGCTAGTGGTGCTTTAGCACAAGTAAATATTGATACTGATAACAAAACTATTACAAGAAATGTTAATAATCGTATTTATACATTGGAAAACATGCAACTTAATATTGCTAAGGACGAAAATAATACTATTTATGGTGAAGTAAATGGTATGACATTCTACGGATTATTTAATGAAACAGGAACTGGTGGAGTTGTATTAGGATTATATGATGACTTAGATTTTGATGATCAAGTTAGTTATAATGCAATATTTACAAAAGGTTCATATGTTCAAGGTCTACATAAAGAAAATCATAATATTGAAGTAGATGGTTTTTATACAAATGTTGAAGATGAAGAATCAGGTCTTGCTTCAATTATGTATATTGATCCAGCAAATAAAAATGATCCATTCTATAGATGGATTGTTGGTGAAGTAATGCTTGAATATTCAATTGACTTAGTAGCATCAAAATATTCTACATTAGGTGCTACAGAGTTACCATTTGATATGAATAGCGCATCAAATACATCATTCCGTATTTTAGGATTTGACTATTCGGGATTGGAAAGTGGAGTATCACTTGTTGATAAAGCAAATATTCCAAGAGTTGCTCCTACATCTGCCATTGCTGATAATACTATGGCACTTGTTCTTGAATCAGGAAAAACTGGATGGTTAACAAATGGTTCAACAAATTTCTTGTCAAATGATGATCAGTTTACTGGAACTACAGTATATGTCGGTGAAAACAGTAACCAAGTTCCTACAATGTTATTCTATTTGATGCATTCAAGAAATCTTGAAACTGAAGGAGATATGGGAACTGTTACAATAGTTATTCAAGCAGAAACTAAAGTTAGTGAAATCAGAATAATTACGCAAAGATTAGTTGTTACAGTTCATCTATCTCGTAGAATTTATCTAGATGAAGATTATGAAGCAGCAATTTCTCCTGGAAGAAAGTATTCAATGTTTGCTTCTACTGCGACTAATATTGAATCAAAATCAATTTTAAGTGCTTATTATTCACTATTTATTCCAAATAGAAATATATATAGAACAGGATATAATAGAGCTCTAGTTAGTGAATTTGTATTCCCTGTAAATACAAAGATTACAATGATCGATTTAAGTACAAATGAGCCAACATATTATTATCATATTATTACACCAACAGATGTAACTAATGCTCAAACTCAATTTAATCAAAATGGTTTAGTTGAATATAAACTGTCTATGTTTGAGGTTATGGGAGCTTTAAATTCTGGAGTTCATTATGATGATGCAGCAATGAATTTGGTATACTATGATGCAACTCAGAATATATCGAGTGAAGAATTTATATTTATTATAGATTTCAAAGAATCAGGTGTAACTGGTCAGGTACTTAATAAACACTTAACATTTGAACTTCTTACTGGTTTATCTATTGATGGCCAAAATGAAGTTGCATACAAAGTATTAGCTAACCAATATGATAGAATGCAGTTTAGTTTATATGAATTATCATCGTCTGGAATTGATATAACTGGTGAATCTGATAAATCTACGGTTTATAGTGGACAAGAATTCGTTCTAGATTTACAAACGAGTTATTCACAAGAACAAATAAACTATACAACTATTTATAATACAAGATTCTTTGATTCTAAGATGGGTATTAAATTATCTTTATTAGATGCAAATAATAATGTAGTATCGGGTACATCTTTACTCGGATTGCATTATATAATTGATGGTGAAACATATTATCCAAATATTGATGGTACTACAAGAATTAAGGTATCTGAAAAGGTTGGTAATATAGAAACTTGGGTTCGTGTAGTAATGGGAAGTGCAAATGTAACAACAGGTAATTATAAGATGCGAGTCGAAGTATTTGGTTCACCAGATGGTATTTATTATGGACTTGATTCATCTGACTATGTTGATATTCCACTATATATAATTAATGAAATATATGGTTTAGACGTTGATACTACACCAAATGAGATGATTATTGATTCTGCAACGGGTAATACATTAAATAACTCTAATTTAGTTAAATATAATATTGAATATAACTCAGGATTAACTGATCCAAAACTTCATATAAAACTATATAGAAGAAGTTATGAAGAGGTATATGATACAGATTTTGAAATTGTAGATTTAACTGATTATGTGACTAATCTATTCTCACAAGTAGACGAAAATGAGTATTTAGTTGTTAATAACCCAAGAGAGAATACAGAATTAAATTTATTCTTTAAATCAAATTTACAAACAGGAACATATAAAGTAGAATTTATATTATATGATGGGACGACTGCAATAGGCAGTGTTGATAAGTATATTATCATTAAGTAAGGAGGATAAAGTTATGGAAAATTTATCAAATGAAGATTTATTAGCAATATATTCATTGCTAAAAGATGCTATTTCATACTTAGATAATGAATTAATAAATGGTGAGAAAAAATGAAAGAAGAAATTAATAAAAGAATTGAAACGATTAAGGAAAATCTTGCCATTTTACCTAAGGAAAATAAAGAAGAAATACGAAAACACAATGACTATATTCTTTCTGAAATTGCAAAATTAAATTCACTGTTCAATGACGATAAACAAGAAATAATAAATAGGATGAAATCTATTAAAGAAACATATAATGTTGGGGAAGAGCCTGAGGCTCTTCCAAGCGTTAAAGTTGATTTAATTAAGTGCCTAGATTCTAGAGTTAATTCTTCCGAAAGAATGAATTTACATTATTATTTCTATGAATTAAGCCATTTTTATGAGCATGATTTAGTTAAAATAAATGGTATTATTAATCAAATATTAGCCGTATTTAAAGCTGTTGGTATTGTGCCAACAGAAAAGGACTTTAAATATTCTGAAAGTGTGAGAGCATATATTAATGCTGTTATGGAAAATAAAGGTAATACGCAAGAAGTATTTGATTCCCTTTATTGGGCTAATCCGGATCTTATTACTCAAATAGAATTAAGTTTTAGACAATTATATTTTGCTAATAAAAATAAAATTGATAAATTCTTTCAAATACAATATAAGGATTTAGATATTGATGAATATATTGAAGAGTATATGGCTGGTAAAAATCAAATATCTATAAAATTACATCAAAACAAAAAATACCTACTTGGTTTATTTACCAATAAAACTTATGCTTCAAGTGATTTTACGGAAAAGGGTATAAGTGTAACTTTTGAAGAAATAATTAAAGATCCAAAAGAACCATCTAATTATGATAATCTAATTAAATTAGATGCTTCTTTAAAAAGTTATCAAACATTCTTAAAGTATGATTTTTTACTTGATGATATTAAGAAGTTGTTCGAAGCAAAAGATTCCTATAAGGGAGTATATAAGAACAAGTTAAAAGAAATAACCAAGAAAGAATCTAATGTATTTAGTATAGATAAAAAACTTAATAATAAAGGTTTATTTAAAGCTAACGAAAAGAAGTCTAAAGAACTTAAATTAAAGAGAAATAATTTAATTGTAGAATTAAAAACGCTATACGAAGAATTAGATTCGTGTACTATTGGTGAGGCAATTTATCAACATATGACTAATGAAACAAGTATTCTTGATGCTTTAAAAATTGTTTGTTTTAATTTCAATTATTTAATGAAATTATTAAGAGAACAAAACGAAGAAATTACTGTTGAAGAAGTTCAGAATACTATTAAGGAATTATATGATTTTATCTTTGGTAATGATAACGATATATTGCGTAATGTTACTATTTCAGAAAATAAGAATTTAGCATATATACTTGCTGATAGATTCTTGCTTACTAATATTAATGTTAACATTGATGATTTATCCAAAGATAATATTGAAACTATAATTAATAAAATAGAGTCATTAATTGTATATTACGATTTAAAATCTAATGGATTAAAAATTGATAATATAGATTTCTTAATTAAGGCGGAAAAACTAGAACTTGAATAAAGTTCTATTTTTTTGTACAATTAACTAGGTTAAGGAAGTGTAATTTTGAAAAAAATAGTAGTATTGGGAGCTGCTGGAGCAGTCGGGTTTGAAGCAGCTAAATTATTAGTTAATAGTGACGAATATGAAGTAACATTATTAGACCTTAATAATAAGAGAAGTAAAAAAAGACTTAAAAAATTTGAAAAGAAAGCCAATGTTATATATGGCGATATTATGGACAAAAGTCTTTTAGAAAAATTAGTTACTACTAATGATGTTATTATTTATCTTGTTTCAATTATGCCGCCATTTTCTAATATAAACACAGGTATTTCTGATGCTATTGAATTTGAATCTATTAAAGAAATAGAAAAAGATATTAATAAATATAGACCAGAATGTCATTTAATATATTGTTCTGATACGACGATATATAAGAGTAATGAAGCAAATAAATTCACTGTAAGATCTAAAGTTGAAATAGATGATGAATATTATTACAACAATACTAAAATTAAATGCGAAAAATTAATTAAATCAAAAATTAAAAATTACACTATATTCCGTTTGCCATTTGTCCTTTCTTCTGTAAAGAATGAACCATTCATGTTTAATGTAAATAAAAAAGATACAATTTCTTGCATAACAGATTGTGACGCAGGAAGACTATTTGCTAACTCAGTAGAACATTTAAAAGAAATTAATAATAAAATGTATAATATTGATTGTGGTGAATCATTCCATTTCTTATTTAAGGATTTAGTAAGAGATGTTATAAGAAGATATGGTATATCTAAAAGAATGTTAGTTTATAAGATGTTTATATATAAGAAATATTATTCACCTATATGTAAGGATGGAGAAGAATATTCAAAAATTGATGATTTTTCATTTGATAAATATGACAATTATTTAGCTAGAATTTCATATATAAGTAAAAAGAGATTTATTAAGAGATTCTTTGGTAAAATATATTTATTCTTATTTAATAGATAATTATTGTCTAATAGAATATATATATGATAAAATATTTGAGCGAAAAGAGGGAAAAGTATGGGAAGAGCATATGAAGTAAGAAAATATAGTATTCAAAAAACAGGCGCTGCTCGTGGTAAAATTTATACAAACTTTGCAAAAGAAATTTACCTTGCAGCAAAAAAGGGTATACCTAATCCTGATGAGAATGTAATTTTAAAAAGAATAATTGAAAAAGCCAAGAAGCAAGAAGTACCTAATGATATTATTAATAGGGCAATAGATAAAGCTAAAGGTGTAGGTCAAGACGAGTATAAAGAAGTTATATATGAGGGATTTGGCCCTGGAGCCTCAACATTAATAATTAAAACTTTAACTGATAATGTTAATAGAACTGTTGGTGAAGTAAGAGCGTGCTTTAATAAAGTTCATAAGAATTTGGGTGTTACTAATTCAGTATCATATAATTATCAACATTTAGGTGTTGTTGTATTTAATGAGCCTGATGAAGAAAAAGTGTTTAATGCTTTAATAGAAGCAGGAATTGATCCTGAAGAATTTGAAACAGAAAATGGGGAGACATCTATTACAGTTAAGTTTGAGGATTATAATGCTTTAAGAGACTGTTTAGACAAATTAAACCCTAATTATGAATTTGAAATTGAAGAAACTGGAATGTATGCAAATGATAAAGTTACACTAGAAGGTGAAGATTTAGAAAAATTTAATTTATTAATAGATTTATTAAATAAAGTTGAAGATGTTTCTGAAATTTATCATAACGTTAATATTTAAAAAATTATAAAAATCAACAAAAAAGATGAAAAAATTCGTCTTTTTTTCATTTTTTTAAAAAAAAGTAATGAAAATATTTAAAATTAATGTTATTATATATAAAGTAAAGGACGTGTGATATATGAATAATGAAAATGGATTTGATAATCAAATACCTACAATGACACCTCCAACTGAACCTACACCAGTTGATGTGCCTATAGCTGTCGATACTCCTGCTGTTGAACCAGCACCAGTTGAGACTCCAATTCCTACTGTTGATGCTGAACCAGCACCAGTTGAGATTCCAGTAGCATCAGTAGACGCTCCAGTTGAAGCTCCAGTTGCTCCAGAAGTACCTGTTGAAGCTCCAGTTGAAGCACCAATTGAAGCCCCAGTTGCTCCAGAAGTACCTGTTGAGGCTCCAGTTATGCCAGAGCCAGTAGTTGCTCCGGAAATGCCTGCTGAAGCTCCAGTTATGCCAGAGCCAGTAGTTGCTCCAGAAGTACCTACTGAAGCTCCAGTTATGCCAGAGCCAGTAGTTGCTCCAGAAGTACCTGTTGAGGCTCCAGTTATGCCAGAGCCAGCAGTTGCTCCAGAAATTGCAACTGTTGAACCAGCTCCAGTAGAGGCTCCTATTGAACCAGCACCAGTTGATGCTGCTCCAGTAGCATCTGTAACTGAAGAACCAGTTACGCCTCCACTTCCAGGAACAACATTTGGTGCTGATAATGTAGCTCCAATACCAGCTGCTCCTGCAGGTGATGGAAAAGCTAAAAAGGGATTAGGTGGAAAATTGCCAATAATTGTAGGTGTGTTGGCAGTAATAGCAATTGCAGCTGTTATATTCTTATTAAAAGATTCTTTATTTGGTGGTAAGAAAACAAAATATTCTTCTGCAAAAGAATTCTATACAGCTAAAGTTGAAGAAACATTAAAAACTTTAAATGCAAATAATGCAAATGAAACTCATTATAAAATGGATGTTAAAGTTGATATTCCAAGCTTTAAACCAATTGAATTAAATTTAGAGGAATATTTTAACTTAAAAGACAAAGTAATTTATTTTGTTGCAAACGGTAAATTCGATTCTAAACAAATTTTAGAAAAAGGAATTACTGCATATATAAAAGATAAAGAAGGATATGTTAATTTTGGAAGTTTGTTAGACAAATTTATTAAGATCGACGTTAATAACACAGTTGATGCTATTGATGTTCCAGTTGAAAACGTAGAACTTTCTAAGATGGAAGAAAATCTTCGTAAAATTGAAAGCGCTATGCTTAGAGCATATACTAATAGTTTAAAAGATGAATATTTCAAAAAACCAGAAACTACTGATGGAACAGTTGTATTTGTATTCGAAATGAATGCAGCACAAATTAATCAATTTGCAAAAGACGTTATTACTAATTTAAGTAAAGACGCAGAGTTTACTGCAGCATTCAAAGAATTAACTGGTGAAGAATTAAATATTTCAGAAATGAAAGATGAAGATTTTGATACAAATTCTACTAGCAAAATATTGATATCTACAACATTAAAAGATAATAATGTTGTTAAGTTTAATGTTGATTTAACTGTTGATGAAAAAAATGGATTCTATGTTAATGGTGAACAAGTTAAAGAAGGTGAATTTACTTTCAAAGTAAATATGAAACAAGATGGTCAAGATGCTGAATTAGCAACTGGATCAATTAAATCAACAAAAACTACAGCAAATATTGAATTAAATGTATCTGGACTTAAAGTTAGTCTTAACATTGAAGAAGTTTCAGGTAAATTTACTGCTCCTGATGTAAGTGGTGCTGTAACTATGGAAGAGTTATCTGATGCTGATCAACAAAAATTAATGGAAAACATTTCTAATAATGAAGTATTAAAAGAAATTATGGAAATGACCGGAATGAATACTGGTGGTTCAAACTATTCATATGATGATGATGATTATAATTACGATTATAATTATGATGAAGATGATAATGATTATGGTTTTGATGAAGACGATAATCAGTTTGATGAAGAACCAACTCCTGAATTTTAAGTGAACGAAAGTTCACTTTTTTATTTTAAATAATTGTATATCAATGCAATTTTTGGTAATATATTAGTAGGATAAAAAAGATGAAAAATAGGTGAGATTATGAACATGGTTAGAAATAATAAAATAGTATTAATGATTATATCAATAGCAACGTTATTTGTTGCGGTTGTTGCAATATCGTTTGCATACTTCACTACAACGAATGGAGGTACATCAACAACTGAATTATTAATTCAAACATCCCCAATGGATTCATTAATTTTTTCTTCTGATGAACAAATTACTCTTGATGTATATGAAAATAATTTTGGTTATGGGGATGGGGATATGATTGGAATTGCATATTCTAATGTTGAATTAACTGCAAGTAATTCTAATAAAGCAAATACTTCAATCCCATATTGTTATTCTGTTAAACTAAATATTTTAGAAAATAACTTTGAATATACAACAATGGATCATACTCCAGAATTAGTATTATCATTATATGGCAGTGATGTACCATTTGATGACGATGACGATTCAAATTCTGTATTGTTGATTGACGAAATGGATATAACAACTGAAACAACTGACAAAATAGAATTATTCAAAGCAGCTATCAGTGCACCAAGTGGAGAAACAGCACATAAATATTTTAAAACAATAATAAAACTAAATAATTTAGATACGGTTCAAGATGAAAATGCTGGAAAAGAATTTGTAGGAAGCATTGTAATTGATAAAACTGTTTGTGGAGAAAGATAATTTGTTCAAGTTCTTATTGTATTGATTATAAATTAATTGTTTGCTATACTTTTGGTTATTAGTGGCGAAAAAAGTTAAGAGCTTTTTGGAGGAAAATATATGACATTATTTGAAGACCTAAAATGGAGAGGACTAGTTAAAGATGTTAGTAGTCCTGAATTAGAAAAAAAATTAAATGAAGAAAAACTTACTTTTTATATAGGAACTGATCCAACTGCAGATTCTATGCATATTGGACATTTCTCATCATTTCTTATTGCTTCTAGATTAGCTAAATATGGACATAAGCCTATTTTGTTAATCGGGGGAGCTACTGGCTTAATTGGAGATCCTAAGCCTAGCAATGAGAGACAAATGATTTCTAAAGAACAAGTTGAAAAGAATGTTGAAGGATTAACAAAACAAGCTAAAGAGATATTTGGTTTTGAAGTAGTTAATAACTATGATTGGACTAAAGATTTAAGTGTTTTAGATTTCTTAAGGGATTATGGTAAATATATAAATGTTAACTACATGTTGGATAAAGATATAATTAGTAGAAGACTTGAAACGGGCATTACATTCTGTGAATTTGCTTATACACTACTTCAGGGAATGGATTTCTTGGTTTTAAATAGAACTAAGGGTGTAACTCTACAAGTTGCAGGTTCAGATCAATGGGGAAATATTACTACGGGAATTGAAATGGCTCGTAAAATGGAAGATAAAGAATTATATGGAATGACAATGCCATTAATATTAGATGCTAATGGTGTTAAGTTTGGTAAAACTGAAGGAAACGCTTTATGGTTAGATAAAACTAAAACGTCAAGTTATGAGTTATATCAATATCTTGTTAATGCTGATGATGCAATGGTTATTGATTATCTAAAGAAATTAACTTTCTTATCAAAAGAAGAAATCGAAGAAATAGAAAAAGAACATGATAAAGCAAGAGAATTAAGAATAGCTCAAAAAAGATTAGCTAAAGAAATAATTACATTCTTACATGGTGAAGAAGAATATGAAAAAGCCTTAAAAATTAGTGAAGCTTTATTTACTGAAAAAATTAATGAATTAACGGCAAATGATATTATTGAAAACATGAAAGGTGTAGCGAGTTTTAATTTTACTGAGGATACAATACTTAATGTTTTAGTAAACAATAATCTTTGTTCTTCTAGAAGAGAAGCTAGAGAGTTCTTAACAGCTGGTGCTATATCTATTAATAATAAAAAAATTACTGATGAAAACACAGTAATTAATAAAGATTACTTAATTGATAATAAAGTATTGATTTTGAAAAAAGGAAAGAAAAAATATTATATTGGATATTTAAAATAATGCTAAATTTTATTTAGCATTTTTTATTTATAAAAAAAGATATCTTTATAAGATATCCTCAATATATACTTTTAATTTCTTAGAGTGTTTTCCAAATATTATTTTTAATTGATTGTCTACTTCAACAACACCTTTAGCTCCCAATCTCTTAATAGCTTCTTTGTCTGCTTTAGACACATCTCTTAAAATAACTTTGAATCTAGACATATTATATTCAGCATTAATAATATTATCTTTACCGCCAAGGTATGTAATAAGTTTATTAGCTTCAATACTAAAGCCTTTTTTATTTAATTTTAATACTATTAACAATATTAAAATAATTACTAAAGCAATAATTCCATATTGCATCATTGTTGCCATTGTATTCATTTAACCACCACAAACATTTTAACATATTTTATAAAAAGTAACAACTTTTTAGTATGTAAAATATATATAAAGATAGGTGCTGTTCTAATTGTTAAAACATATTTATAATGATATAATACACTTGCAATGATGGAGGTATTTTATATGATAGATTTAAGAGAAATACATGAATTCTTTAAAGATACTATTGCTTATATTATTCCAATTGTAATAATGATTATAATAATGCTTTTTGTATATTCCTTTGTTCCGGTTTCAGGGAATTCGATGGAACCATCATTATCAAGTGGTAATGTTGTTATATTATCACGTTTACGTTATAAATATGCTGATATTAAACGAAATGAAATAGTTGTTTTAAAAAAGAAAAATGATGAAGGCATAAAAGAATCGTATATTAAAAGAGTTGTGGGGTTACCTGGGGAAGAGATACATTATTTAAACGGTTATTTATATATAGATGGAGAAAAGAATAAGGAAAATTTTATGTCAGATGATGTTGAAACATCTAACTTTATGTTTGTAGACGTTTGTAACGAAACGGAATGTCCAGATGGTAAGATACCTGAAAATAAATATTTAGTGTTGGGAGATAATAGAAATAATTCAATAGATAGTAGGTCTTTTGGCTTAGTTGATAAGTCTGAAATTGAAGGTAAAGTTATATTTAATATTTGGCCTTTAAATTCACTTAAAAAAATGTAGGAGAATAAGCATAATTTATGCTTATTTTTTATTGTTGAAATTTGTCGTTAATGTGTTGATTTTTACTTTTTAATATGTATAATATAGATGTACCAGGAATCGGTAGATTTTTGATAAATATGATAGAAAGGGAGGTAGAGTATTATGTTTAACAAAAAGCGTTTTGTTGTTTTTGTAGTGTTCGTAATATTAATGTTCTTTTTAATGACATTTGCTGGATCACCTGCACAAACAACACCGGTAGCGACTCGTACTGTAACATTTACTGACGGATATGATAACTCAACAATTTCTAAACAAGAAGTTGAAGTTGGTAAAGATGCTGTAGTACCGGAGTCACCTTACCATCGCAATTTTGTATTTACAGGTTGGTATTTATTTGAAAAAAGAGATGTAAAAATCACTAATTTCAAATCGATTCTCGAAGACTTACATGTAATCGCTAAGTATGCCGCTGATATTAATAACAATGGTATACCTGATGATGAAGATACTTATTATACTGTAACATTTACTGATACTATTGCTAAGAATGTAATAAGTACTCAAAAAGTGTTAGTCGGAATGGATGCAACTGCACCAAATGCTCCAAAGCATGACGGATATGTTTTCACAGGTTGGGCTGGAAAATATACAAAAGTTAAAGCTAATAGCAATGTAAATACTGTATACAGAAATGAAAATCAAGAACAAGAAGAAGAACCAGAAGTAATTACATATACAGTAACATTCATTGATGGAGTAAATGGTAAAGTTATTGCTGTTTCAACTGTTGAAGAAGGCTTAAGTGCAACTGCACCTACAGCACCAAAACATGAAAATAAAACATTTAAACGTTGGGATGGAAATTATACTAACGTAACTAAGGATGAAGAAGTAACTGCTATTTATACAACAAATCTAAATGATAAAGATGATGCTGATAAAGATCCAGATACTAAGATTAATCCTAATATTGAAGTAAGCAAACTTGAAAATACAGTTTACGATGGCAAAGATAAAAAAGACTTAATGAAGCCTGTTGTTAAGGATAAAGAAACAGGAAAGACTTTAGTTGAAGGAAACGATTATACAATTGTTTATCCAGAGGATACAGTAAATGCTGGAGACAAGGTAGTAACTGTTAGAGGTGAAAATGATTATGAAGGCGAAATCACTATTGATATTGCCATCACTAAAGCTCCTTTAAAAGTTAATACACCAGATGCTGAAAAAGTATACGATGGAGAAGCTTTAACTAAGGAAGGAACATTAACTGGATTAGTTAATGATGAAACTGTTACATTTGAGACTACAGGAACAATTACAGATGTAGGAGAAACTTCAAATACATATAGCATTACTTGGGATAAGACTGCTAAGGAATCTAACTATGAAATAGTAGAAAAAAACCTTGGAACATTAAAAGTAACAGCTAAATCATTTGAAGAAAAAGATCCTGACACAGAAGAATATGTTATTGAGGTAGCACCATTGGATAACGTAGTTTATAATGGTATAGCTCAAGAACAAGAACCAACTGTAACTGATGGAGAAAAGACATTAGTTAAAGATACTGATTATGAGTTAAGTTATAGTAAAGATACTACAAATGTAGGAACTGTAACTGTAACAATAACAGGAAAAGGAAATTATGAAGGTTCAAGAGAAGTAACTTATGATATTACAAAAGCACCAGTTACAATTACAACTGAAAGTGCTGAAAAAGTATATGATGGAACTGCATTAACAGCTCCTGGAAGCATTACAGGTTTAGTTAATAATGAAACTGCTACTGTAACAACAACAGGAACAATTACAGATGTAGGAGAAACTTCAAATACTTATACAATTTCATGGGATACTGCAAGTGAAAGTAACTATGAAGTTACTGAAAGTCTTGGAACATTAAAGGTAACTGCTAAATCATTAGATGAAACAGATCCAGATACACAAGAATATGTAATCGAAATCGGAACATTAAATGATGTAGTATACAATGGACAAGAGCAAAAACAAGAACCAACAGTAAAAGATGGTGACAAAGCTCTAGTTAAAGGAACTGATTACGAAT
>JAEEKZ010000006.1 GCA_016288635.1 Caryophanales bacterium | reverse complement strand
TTGAAAATACTCCTGCTAAAAGATTAGGAAACACAACTGATATAGCAAATACAGTAGAGTTCTTATTATCTGATAAGGCAAGCTTTATTACAGGTCAAGAAATAGTAGTAGATGGTGGCTATACTTTACCTAAAGAATAATAAATATAATATAAATAAAGGAGTTGATCCAAATGAATGAGAATAAAACTAATATAAATTGGTTTCCTGGTCATATGGCCAAAACAAAAAGACAGATAAGTGATAATCTAAATTTAATAGATATTATTTATGAAGTTGTAGATTCTAGAATTCCATATTCTTCTAAAATAAAAGATATAGACGAATTAACTAAAAACAAAAAAAGAATTATGATTTTCACTAAAAAAGATTTATGTGATTTAAATAAGACTAATAAATGGATCAAATATTATGAAGAAAAAGGCTATAAATGTCTTTTAGTGGATTTAACTAATAATAAGGATTATAAGAAAATTATTGATTTAACAAATGAATTAATGAAAGATTATTTACAAGCAAAAAAAGAAAAAGGAATAGAAAACTATACTACAAAAGTATTAGTAATTGGAATTCCAAATGTTGGTAAATCAACACTTATTAACACATTAGTGGGTAAGACTGCTGCCCAAACAGGTAATAAACCAGGTGTTACTAAATCAATTAATTGGTTAAAAACAAAATACAATATAACATTATTGGATACCCCAGGCATTTTATGGCCTAAATTAGATGAAAAGAGAGTTGCCTTAAACTTGGCAGCTACAAGCGCAATAAAACAAGAAGTATTAAATATAACAGATATAGGTAATTATTTATTAGAATATCTATGTACTAATTATCCAGAAAAAATAATCGAAAGATATAAAATAACTATTCACGAAGACACATTAGAAAACTACTATGAAATAGGAAAAAGAACAGGTTTAATTAGAAATGATGAACCTTTATATAAAGAAATATCAATTAAGTTGTATAATGATATAGTATCGGGTCGTATTAAAGGGGTAACATTAGATGACAGAAATTGATAATACAAAATATGAAAAAGAATTAAATAAACAAGGATATAAATTTATTGCGGGATGTGATGAAGCGGGAAGAGGACCGTTATGTGGCCCAGTTGTTGCAGCGGCGGTTATTTTTCCTCAGGGATATATATTAGATGGATTAACTGATTCAAAGAAATTAACTGAGAAAAAAAGAAAAATATATTTTGAACAAATAAAAAAAGATGCTATCAGTTATGGAATAAGTATTGTATCACCGCAAGTAATAGATAAAATAAATATATATGAAGCATCAAGACAAGCTATGCTGGAAGCTATATCACAATTAAATCCAAAGCCAGATTACATAATAACTGATGCAATGCCATTGCCAAATTATGAAAATTCTATGCCAATAGTTAAAGGCGATGCATTAAGCATAACTATTGCGGCAGCATCAGTTTTAGCTAAAGTAACTCGAGATGAAATAATGTATGAACTAGATAAAGAACACCCAGAATATGGATTTGCTAAACACAAAGGATATCCAACAAAACTTCATCTTGAAAATATGAAAAAGTATGGTATATTAAATAATTATAGACTTACTTATAAACCAGTGAGAGATTTTTTGGAGGGGAAAAATGATAAAGAAAATAATTAAAAGTGATTATATAAAGTATTTAGTATTATTTTTAATTAGCTTCACAGCAATTGAAGTAATATTTAGAGTAATAGAGAGTTTAAGTCTAAAAGATTGGGCTTTACTAAGAATAGTATTAGGAATATTATTACTATCTAATATTTTTGCTCTAATAGCATCTTTATTACCAGAAAAAATTGCTAAATTCTTTAGTGTTTTAATTGTTTTCGCATTCTCTATATATGCTGTGTTACAAATGGGATTTGATTCGTTTATAGGCGTATATATGTCATTTAATACATCTAGTCAATTAGGTGCAGTAAAAGACTATATTGCTGATTTTATTGCAGCATTTGAAAAGAAATATTATTTTGACCTAATTCCGGTTTTATTTGCAATTATATATGTAATAGTTATGTTTAAAAAAGACAAAAATGATTTAAATTTTAAATTAAAGAGTAAAAAAAGATTAGCTAATTTAGCAACTGTTACGGCATGTGCAGTTATAATTGCCGTTTTATCAGTTTTATATGGAAAATCCCTAACAGTATCATTTATGCAAAATAAATTTCAAACAATATCTAATGCTGAGTTATTTAGAAATCCATCAGTACCAAGTATTGCCGTACAAAACTTTGGAATAATTACTTATTGTTTAGATGATATCAAAACATTAGTTGTTGACGTAGAAGAAACAGAAACAACATATAATAAAGAAAAGAAAAATGAGGTAACGCCTGTTACTGAAGAAGAAAAAGATTTAAAACGTTATTTTGATGATACCGATTGGAATGAGATAATTGCTGAAGAAAAAGATAAAAGAATGAATTCAATTAATAATTTCTTAATTAATAACGATTCATCAGATAAAAATGATTATACAGGATTATTTGAAGGAAAGAACATTGTATTTATTTTAATCGAATCAGCAGGCAATATGATGATAGATCCTGTATATTATCCTAACCTTTATAAAATGTATAGTGAGGGATTATCTTTTGAAAATAACTATTCACCAAGAAATAGTTGTTCAACAATGAATAACGAATTTAGTTTAATGACATCATTATATTCTATATATAATAACTGTACTGCTAATACATACAAACATAATACGTATTCATCATCTATTTTTAATATATTTAGAAAAACTGGATATAAAACAGTAAGTATGCATGACTATTCTGATGCATATTATTCAAGAAATGTTATCCATAAAAATATGGGATCTGAAAAATACTATGGAGTTCAAAAATTAGGCATTAAATGGCAAAGCGAATATGTTAACTGGGCCAGTGATGAAGACTTTGGAGAAGCTGCTATGAAGATACTTCTTGATAGTGGAGAATATGAAGATCAACCATTCCTACTATGGATGACAACAGTATCAGGACATCAACCATATACAGCAAGTTCAATAACTGGAGATACATATCAAAGTTTATTTAAAGAAACTGGATATAAATTAGAACTAAGAAGATATATGTCTAAATTAAAATTTTCTGACAATATGTTAGGAATTATTATGGATAGATTGCAAGAAGCTGGAAAATTAGATGATACAGTATTTGTTATTACCGGAGACCATTATCCATATGGTATTCCACTTTCAACATTAAAAGTAGCATTTGATTATCCACTAACAGATTATGAAAATGAAAGAACACCACTAATTATTTACAATTCTAAATTAATTGAAGAAAATAAAAATCAAAAATTTGAACAATATACAACATATATGAATGTTCTTCCAACAATTGCTAACTTATTCAATTTAAACTACGATCCAAGATTATTCATGGGAGATGATGCATTAGCACCAGACTATGAATCTAAAGCTGTATTTACTGATGGATCTTGGAAGAACAAAGACGTATACTTTAATGCTAAAACTCAAAAAATAAAATATTATACAGAAGATAATGAATTTACAAGTGACAGAATTATGAGTATTAATAAAGATATCACCGCAAAGATGAACATGAGTACATCAATAATAAAAAATAATTATTTTAGTTACCTAGATAAGAAATTAAAGAAGAAAGAAGAAGCAAGAGAACAAGAAAGACTTGCTCAAGAACAAGCGTTACAAGAAGCAAATTCTACAGAGGAGGATAATAATGCAACTAGTGATAGTGGAATCACCGGCCAAGAGTAAAACTATTGAAAAGTACCTAGGCGGAGATTACAAAGTATTATCAAGTAAAGGTCATATTAGAGATTTATCTACAACAGGAAAATATGGCTTAGGCGTTGATGTAGAAAATGACTTTGAACCAACATATGAAATCATTAAAGGAAAAAAGAAAGATGTTAAATTTCTTAAAGATGAATGTGATAAGGCAGACAAAGTAATTCTTGCAACAGACCCAGACCGTGAGGGAGAAAATATCTCATGGCATTTAAAAGAAGAATTAAAATTAAAAGATGATAAATACTCTAGAGTAGTATTTAATGAAATAACTAAACCAGTTGTAACCGAGGCAATTAAACATCCAGGAAAAATTGATATGCCTTTAGTTAAAAGTGGTGAAACAAGAAGAATTCTAGATAGAATTATAGGTTTTAGACTATCAAAATTAATGCAATCTAAAACAGGCGGAAAGAGTGCCGGACGTGTTCAAAGCGTAGCTTTAAAACTAATTGTTGATAGGGAAAGAGAAATTCAAGCATTTGTGCCTGAAGAGTATTGGACAATCGAGGCATTCTTTAAAGATTTTGAAACTAATCTAGAAAAATATAAAGAAGAAAAAGTAGAGATACACACTGAAGAAGAAGCTGATGCTATTCTTGCAAAATTATCTAAAGAATACAAAGTAGAAAACATTGAGGAAAAAGAAAAGAATAAAGCTGCAAAAGAAGTATTTAAAACTTCTACATTACAACAAGTTGCAGTTAATAAACTTGGTTTTCCTGCATCAAAAACTATGAAGATAGCTCAAAAGTTATACGAAGGTGTATCTACAGGAAACGAAACATCAGGTTTAATTACCTATATGCGTACAGATTCAGTAAGAATAAGTGATGAATTCATCAAAACAACATATGGCTTTATCAAGGAAAACTATGGTGAAGAATATATTGGTTACGTAAAAAAAGGTAAAAAAGATGAAAATATGCAAGATGCTCATGAAGGTATCAGACCAACAAATATAAACAAGACTCCAGAAAGCATTAAGCAATATTTAACGAATGATGAATACAAAATATATAGATTAATCTATTATAGAGCGCTTGCAAGTTTAATGCATGATGCTAAAACATTATCAACTACTATTTGGTTAGATAATAATGATTACAAGTTTAAAGCAACAGGAAGCGTATTAAAATTTGATGGATATTTAAAAGTATATAGCGATTACGAGGATCAGGAAGATGTTATTCTACCTAAACTAACAGTTGGTGAAGAATTAACTGCTAAGAAAGTAGAAAAGAATCAACACTTTACTAAGCCAGCTCCTAGATATACCGAATCAAGTTTAATTAAAGAACTTGAAACATTAGGAATTGGTAGACCAAGTACATATGCTACAATAATTCAAACAATTAAAGATAGAGAATATGTTACACTTGTTGATAAAAAGTTTGAACCAACAGAAATTGGCTATGAAACAACAGACAAATTACAAGAATTCTTTAGTGATATTATTAATGTTAAATATACAGCTAAGATGGAAACAGACTTAGATAAGATTGCTAACGATGAAGAAAACAATATAGAAGTATTAAGAAAATTCTATGATAAATTTGCTCCACTTGTAACTACAGCGTTCAAAGAAATGGAAAAGAAAGGCCCAGAAGAAACTGGCGAAACATGTCCAAACTGTGGCAGTCCATTAGTTATAAGAAAGAGCAAATATGGGGAATTTACTGCATGCGGAAATTATCCAAAATGCAAATACATTAAGAAACCAGAAAGAGAAGAAAAAGTTCTTATGCCATGTCCTAAATGTGGACATAATATTGTTGAAAAAACAACAAAAAAAGGCAAAACTTTCTGGGGATGTTCAAACTATCCAAAATGCGATTATGCATCATGGTATAAACCGGTTGATGAAAAGTGTCAAAAATGTGACAACTTAAAAGTAGAAAAAAATGGACAAATAGTATGTCCAAACTGCGATGAATAAGGCCTTTGGCCTTTTTTTCATTATTTGACTTTAAATTGCAATTATGCTAAATTATAGGTGAAAACGGGGAGAAGAGGACTATGAAAAAATACTTAAAATATCTATTGATATCATTCTTATTAATACCATATGTTGCTTATGCACAAACTATTGTGATTAAAAGTGATCAAACAAATGGTGTTAATGTTCGTGAAATGGCAAGCATGAACGCTGCGGTAAAAGGGATTTTATATCAAGGTCAAACCGCAATTGCCAACAGCGAAAAAGTTTCTGGTGCAGGTTGCCCAGATGGTTGGTATCATATTGTGGATGGAATGTATAAAAACTACTACGTGTGTGGTAATTATGTTTCAGTTGAATATACCAGTCAAGGACAATCAAATAAAATAAAAGTTACTGTGTCTAGTTCAGATGGAGTAAACGTTAGAAGAAATGTATCAAAAAGTTCTCAAGTAGTAGGTGTAGCTTCATTTAACACAACACTAACTGTTAATCCTAATAAAATAAATAACAGCGAATGTTCTGATGGATGGTATTACATTAATGAAGGTAATTTTGCGGGAAATTATGTATGTAGTACATATACATCAACGGGAACAGTTCCAACACAAAACTACAACATTATAAAAATGTATGCCAGTGATTCTAAAGGAGTTAATATCCGTAGATTACAATCAACAACATCTACAAAAATGGGTACATTAAAATATAAAGATGTAGTTGAGGTGTATGATTATTTCAAAACTACTAGCGATTGCTCTAAGGGATGGGTACAAATTGCAACAGGTAGTAACGCTTCATATTATGTGTGTTCAAACTGGCTAGCTAAGTATTCAGGAACACCAGTTGAGCCAACCCCAAGTATAACATCACAAAAAGTATATATAACAAATTCAAGTGGAATATATATTCGTCAAGAATCAGATGCAAATTCTGCATATGTTGGAATTGCAGAATACGGTTCTTCATATATTGTTAATACAAACAAATTCAGTGGATCTGGATGCTCAGATAGATGGTATCAAATTATTGAGGGATCTTACACAGGTAAATATATTTGTAGTAAACACACAAGTACTACAGCACCATCTGGAACAACACCAGTAGAACCTACTGAAACAATAATAATGTATGCTAATGAATCAAATGGTGTTAATATTCGTAAATCAACATCAATGAGTTCACAAAAAATGGGTACATTAAAATACAAAGAAGAAATAGAAGTTTATAACTCTAAAACAACCAATAATGAATGCCCAGATGGATGGGTAAAAGTAGCAAATGGAACATATTCAGGAAATTATATTTGCTCTAAATGGTTATCAATAAAAGAAAGTTCAGGAGAAAGTACAAGAACTATATATGTAACAGCAAGCGGGGGAATATTTATTAGAGAAAGTGCATCTTCAAATGCTGGGCAAATAGCCATAGCTAAAAATGGAGATTCATTTGTAGTAAAATCAAATAAAATAACAGGAACTGGATGTGCAAATGGATGGTTCCAAATTGCCTCTGGCCAATATACTGGAAAATATATTTGCAGTACATACACAAGTGACAATGAAGAAGCAACAACAGAAAAAGTTACTATGTATGTAAAAGAAAGAAATGGAGTAAATATCCGTTCAAGTGCATCAACTACGTCACAAAAAGAAGGCGTTCTAAATTATAAAGAAGAAGTAGAAGTATACAACAAGAAATCTTCAACAAATGATTGTTCAGAAGGATGGATGAAAATAGCAAGTGGTGCATATGCTGGTAAATATGTATGTTCTAATTGGATAGAATTAAAATCAGCACAACCAAGTGGAAGTATTAAAACACTATATGTAAAAGAAAGAAACGGAGTAAACATTCGCAAATCAACATCTACAAGATCTGAAAAGATGGGTGAATTAAAATACAACGATAGAATAGAAGTATATAGTGATAAAACAACTACAGACGATTGTAAAGACGGATGGGTTAAAATAGCAAATGGAGCATTTACAGGAAACTATGTATGTTCTCAATATACCTCAGAAATTGAATCAAGTTCAGGAAGCACACTAAGAGTATATGTAACAAGTTCAACAGGAATAAATATTAGAAAGACTGCATCAGCAAACTCAAATCAAATGGGTGTAGCTCCATATAGATCATCATTTATTGTTAAAAGTGAAAAATATAATGGTGCAGGATGCTCAAATGGCTGGTATAAAATTGCTGAAGGTTCATATAAGAACAATTATATTTGTAGCATGCACACAAGTACAAATGATCCTGGAGAGGAAACTCAACCAGAAGAATCAAGTGGCACAGTATATATAACTAGTCCAACAGGAATCTATATTAGACAAGAACCATCAATTTCATCAACGCAAATGGGAATAGCTTATTATGGCTCATCTTATACTGTTAGAACAAAGAAAATAGACGGATATGGATGCTCAGATGGTTGGTATAAAATTGCGGAAGGCGAATATAAAAATAGATATATTTGTAGTACAAAAACATCATTTTCTAATCCGCAGTCTGGAGCAGAAGAACCAGAGGAACCAAGTGATATTTATTCATTAGTTCTTTCAAGCGAAGAAAAAATAATAATGATTATAAATAACACTCAATTAAAACAAGAAGCATCTACATCTGCTGCAGATAATTCTAGTTTATTAAAAAATAATAATTATATTGCTTCTGAAACATTATTTGTAAACAATTCAGGTTGCTCAACAAATATTTGGTATAAAGTAAAATTTGGTAATGTAAACGGATATGTTTGTTCAGAAAATGCAGTTGAAGGATCATCAACTGATAAATATATAACTATTACAGGAGATAGAATTACCGAATCAAAAGCAGCACAATTAAATGTTTCTACAACAGAAACTTTCTTAGAAATAGATTTAAATAAGAATTATGCAACACTATATAGAGGCGGATTTAAAATAATTGAAGCAAACATTTCGCCAAATATAAATAATCAAAAAACAGGAACATTCTATGTAAATGAAAAAACAAAGAATACGTTTAAAGATAGTTTATATGCATACTATAGAATAAGTTTAGGACAAGGAATGGACATATCTGATGCAGATACATGGAAAAATATATATGGAACATATACAAATACAGGATTTGTATATATGCCTATAAGGGCAGCAAAATTATCATTTGAAACCTTAGAAATAGGCAACAAAGTTATAGTTCATAAATAAAATTGGTTAAAAAACCAATTTTTTTTATTATTTTTAAAAAAAGTACTTGATTTACTCAAATTCATATGTTAAGATAACTCTCTTATTCAGGGGGGAGATGTTAAACATGGATAAGGAAGTATTACAAGTAGCAATTGAAGACATAGTTCAACCAAGTGGAATTATAACAAATACAGATCATTTACAAGAACTTACATCATCTGTCAGAACATCAGGAATTCGTGACCCTTTGTTATTAAGAAGAGTTGCAAATAGACGTTATGAAATATTATCTGGTGAAAATAGATATAGAGCTGCAATACTATGTAGCTTAACATCAGTTCCAGCATATATTGCAGATTCAAGATTTAGAACAGACATAAAACAACAACAAACTCCCGTAAGTAGTTTTAGTGGACAAAAACATAAAGTATTAGATGAAGCCAGAAAATATAGAGATATGTATTATATAGATCATATTTCAACAAGAGATATGGCAATTAACTTTGGAAAATCAGAATATGCGATTAAATCAAGAATGGATATGCTTATAATGTTATCTCCAAGGGTACAAAAAGCATTAGATGAAGATTTAATAACAGAACGTCATGCAAGATTATTATTAAAGATTAATTCATATGATAGACAAGATGAAATATTAGATAGAATCTTAAAAGATCATATAACAGTTGTTGAATTAAATGGCATTATAGCTTGTGAAGATCCAATGTATCTTACAGAGAATACTGAAGAACTTACTCCAATAATACCAATGATAGGTTCAAAGAATAAATTTATCAACATGAATTTATTAGCTCAACAACAACAACAAACTGAAGATTTGTATTATGCAATAGATAGAATAAGAGAAGAATTAGGACCAGATAGCGAAGTAACAATTGCCAGAGCAGACATTGGCAGTGATTATGAAGTTAGAATTAGATGTCCAAGATTAAACAATAAGAGTAAAGTAGCGTAAATAAAATTGCTATTTTACTTTTTTTATTATAAAATGAGAGTATAGAAAAGGGGCCTAGTTATGAATGCGGAGTCTAATATTTTACAAATAGCAATTGAAGATTTAGTTTCTAATACAAGAACGCCTAGAAAAGTATACGATGATGAATCACTTAATACTTTAGCGGAATCTATCAAACAATTTGGAATTATAAGTCCATTATTAGTTAGAAGACTACCTGATGGCAAATACGAGATTGTTTCTGGTGAAAGAAGATATCGTGCTGCTCAAAAGGTTAATTTAACATCAGTCCCAGCAATTATAACAACAATGACTGATCAACAAGCTGCTGAGATTGCTATGACAGAAAACATGACTAGGGAGGAATTATCTCCAATAGATCAAGCAAAGAATTATAAATCCCTAATCGATAATGGCTCATCTTCAATTGAGGACTTAGCAAGTAAATTTGGAGTAACACCTAAGGCTATAAACGATAAATTAAAATTATTAACACTGGCACCAGATGTTCAAGACGCCTTATTAAATAAAAAAATATCTGAAAGACATGCAAGAAGTTTACTAAAAGTAACTGATCAAGGAAAGCAAGTAGAATTATTAAATAAAACGATAAATGAAAAGATGACGGTTAAACAATTAGATGATGCAATTACCTTATTACAAGGTGATGTACCTATTATAAACAATCAGTTTAATCCAGATTTTATAAAAAATAATGCAAAAGATATTTCTGCTGGAGGATATCAACAGCCAGCTCAACAGTATGAAGAACAATTAATGTCAGATAATCAACAGAGCACTTTTTTCAATTCGCTTGAAAATTATTCGGCCAATATGAGTACAGTTGCACCTCCGCCACCAAGCATTCAAGTTCAAGAACAAAAACAACCTGTAATTGAAATGGAAACACTAGATGGTGAAGAAATCGAAGGATTAGATGCATTTGCAGCATTAAACAATAAAGATAAAACTCAAGAAATAGTTAATGCTGTTAAGTCAGTACTACAAAATAAAAATGGAATAGTCTTAAACGAAAGAGATTATGGTAATGAGTATCAAATAAATATAACAATAAGAAAGGATGAAGCAAATAAATAATGCTTCATTTTTTTTATCGCATTTGCAAAAATGCAACTTATATGATAAAATTGATATCCGTAAAGCGGAGTGTTATTCTAGTCAATACATATCATGAAGATGGTACTAAAAGACCATTGGAGAGCACATCTGTGAAGCTTCTGGTGTCTGCTTATTACGCCCAGTTTTGGGTGGATGCTGGGAATGAAGAAATCTTGGGAGCACACAACGGCATGTGACTGTACGCCCAATTTTTCGTGGAGACCTTACTTCGTAGGATACTACGAACTAGGATTAAACCTATTTATGGCGAAAGTTATGAATAGCGTAGCTTGGCTTGAGTGAATATAGGGAATAGAGACAGTTGAATTATTGGTGTACATCAAATAATGAAATATCGCTACTTGAAACTATATTTGCAAAAGAGTCTAAGTGATGGGGTTATTGTCGGAGAAAATCCCTAGACCAGTAAAATCAAAGGATTGCAGTATGTACTAAACGGCGATCAGGTGTCTTACAAAAGAATATTTACTTAAACGGTAACGGCCAAGAGGTAACAATGTGGTGTAAGTATGGGAAATCCAACCTGACCTAAGACATAAGGTTTACTTTGATTGTTCCGCTTTACTATTATTGAGGAATTATGAAAATTAAAAAATATAAAGAAAAGTATTCTGACAAAGTAAATAAAAATACTTCTAGGAAGAAAAAAGACTATTCATGGATAATACGCATCACAATTGCGGCCTTTTTTATTTCATTAGCATTTTCGTTTATAACAGAAAACACATTACCATATAGTAATACTTTTATAAGTATCCTAATTATTATTATCTTTATAATATTAGGTGTAATATTTGATATGATTGGTATTGCTGTTACAGTTGCAGAACCCAAAACATTTAATTCAATGGCAACTAAAAATGTAAAAGGATCTAGAGCTTGTATAAATTTAATAAAAAAAGCAAGTAAAGTATCAAGTTTTTGTAATGATGTTATCGGTGATATATGTGGCATCTTGTCAGGATCAGCAGGTGTAACCGTAGCGTTAACAATTAGTAAACAGTATAATATAAATTTGTTGATGGTAACAATAGTTATCACAAGTTTAATTGGAGCATTAACTATTGGCGGAAAAGCTATGGGTAAAAATGTAGCTATAAATAAAGCTAATGAAATACTGTACAAATTTGCGGAAATTTTAATGATTTTCAATAAAAAATTGGACAGCAAATAATATTGTTGAAGAATCAAATATGTGTTAATATTAATATAGTTTAGGAGTTAAAAATGAAAATTGTAAAAGGTTTTTTAAAAGTATTAAGTTTTATAGGAGTATTTCTAGTATTTGCAGTAATAACTATTTATACATCTGGCCTAATTATATGTTATGGTCCAAGTAAGGCAGCAAGAGATTTGTTTGTAACAACATTCTTAGAGACAGGACAAATGAAATTCGTTGTTTCTATGTTGGTTAGTGATGAAAAAGTTAAAGAAATAGTCGCTAGTAACAGCATGCAATCATTTGATGAAGATATTGATGATAATTTAATCAAAATTGATACTAAAGAAGAAGACAAGAAAGATATCGAATTAGTTAAAGTATCAGGTAGTACATTTGCTGGCAAAATGATTATGGTTAAAGATCCATCAAGAGTAAAAGTATCTACTATATATGATGGTTCATGGAAAGAATATGGAGTAACTCTAGATCAATTAGTAAAAAAAGAAGATGCTTTTGCTGGTATAAATGGAGGTTTATATGTATCAACACTTAACAAAGGTGGAAGACCAATGGGAGTTGTTGTTAAAGACCATAAAATCCAATTTAATAGTCCAGCTGGACTAGCAGGTCTATACTTAATAGGATTTAATGATGATAATCTATTAAGAATAATTGATATTGAAGGTAAATCAGCAGATGCTGTCAAAAAATTAATTGAAGAAGAAAAAATTAGAGATGCAGTTGCATTCCAAGAAGAAAGTAGCGATGCAAATAATCACTTCGTAAAATTGATTATAAACGGCAAAACAAGAGATATAAAAGGAAAAGGAAGTGGAGCCAATCCAAGAACCGTAATAGGTCAAAAGGCTGACGGAACAGTTCTTTTATTGGTTACAGATGGCCGTGGTAAAAATGGACACCTAGGAGCTACTGCTCAAGACTTAATTGATATTATGGAAGAATATGGAGCAGTTAACGCTGCAAACATTGATGGCGGTTCATCATCAGCAATGTATTACGATGGCCATTATGAAATGACATCAGTTACATTCTATTATGATAATTCATCATGGAAACTTCCTACGGGATTCATTGTGGAAAAGAGGTAGTATATGGCAAAGTTCTTTAAAAAATCATTTAAAAAATTTAAGAAAAAAAGTCTATATTCTAAATCTTTACTAATATTTATCTTTATATTAATAATACTATTTATATTGTGTTTATCTTATGTATACAATAGTTTGGTATCATATGAAAATAATATGCCTGAAAACTATATTAAAAATATAACAAATAATAAAACATTTAATAATGAAGTATCAAAAGTAAAAATTCCGGAAAGTGAATTTGATAAAGATAATAATGTTGAAAAAGCAATTAAGAGCTTATTAAAAAGTGATAAAATTGTAATAAAAGAAAATAAAAAAGGATCAACAGATAAGATATCAGCTTATGATATCTATTATGAAAAAGTCTTATTATTTACTGCTAATTTAAAAATAAAGAAATCATATACTAAAATTGGCTTGTTGAAAATAAATGAATATGATTTAGATAGTATCAAATTTAATTTAGATAAAGGTTTATATAATTATGAAATATCTATTCCAGAAAGTTATAAACTATTTATTAACAATACTGAAGTAAATTCTAAATATGTTCAAAGTAATTCTGATGATAAATCGTTATCAGAACTAACAACTTATATAAAAGTAAATCCAATGAAAGTATATGCAATTGAGAATTTAATAAATGAACCTAGAATTGTTATTAAAGATGACCAAGGTAAAGAAGTTGAATTTGAAATTAAAGATAACAAAATTGAAATAAAGAAAGAATACAAAGAAATTGCTAAGTATGAAGATGCAAAACAATATATTAAAGGCAACTTCGATGTACTATCATTTGCAGAAACATGGAGCAAATTCTTAACAAGAGACTTAACGGGTGTAAGACATGGATTTGATCAATATATTAGTCCATATCTAATTCCGGATTCTAAAATGTATAAAGTAGCTTACGGATGGGCAACGGGTGTAGATATCACATTTACAAGCGCACATAGATTAAAAAATCCACCATTTGTAAACGAAAAAGTAGAAAACTGTGTTATATATAATGAAGATGCCTTCTCATGTGAGGTATCACTTGAAAAACACATGTTATTAACCAGAAGTGGAGAGACAAAAATAGATAACATGCATGATAGATTCTTCTTTATATATAAAAACGGATCATACAAATTTGTAGATAATATATCACTAAATGAGGAGGAGTAATCTTCCTCATTTTTATATATAATGTAAATAAAGAGAAAATAAGGTAAAACTATTAATTTAGGGTTGTAAAACCAGTTCATTTATGTTAATATCTAACCGATGTCATATTTTTATGATATTGTTTTGTGGGAGGGAATGCGGATTTGCCCTATACCACATAACACGAGAAATATTTTATAGGAGGTGTTTTCGTGGCAAAAGAAGTCGTTAGAAAAATTAATCTTCAAATTCCTGCCGGAAAAGCTACACCTGCTCCACCAGTTGGAACAGTATTAGGACCTGCCGGAATTAATCTACAAGAATTTTGTACAAAATTTAATGACGCAACTAGAGAAAAAATGGGAGATATAGTTCCATGTGTTATCAGTATCTATGATGACAGAACATTTGATTTCATTCTTAAAGTTTCTCCAGCAGCTTACTTATTAAAGAAAGTTGCTAAAGTTCAAAAGGGAAGCAAAAAGGGTGCAAATGAATTAGTTGCAACAATTTCTAAAGAAGATTTAAGAAAAATAGCTGAAGAAAAAATGCCTGACTTAAATGCAAATTCAATCGAAGCAGCAATGAGAACTATTGAAGGTACTGCTAGACAAATGGGTATTGCAATTAAAGGTGTTAATGATGCTGAATTAGCTGAACAAGCTAAAGAAGCTGCAAAAGAAGCTGAATTACAAGCTAAGAGAGAAGCTGAACTTGAACAAATGGAAGAAGAAGCAAAAGCTGAAGCTGATGTTAATGTTCCAGTTCAAGGTGATGAAGACAAAGAGTCTGAAACAGAAGAATCTGCTGAATAATTTATTATTTAGCTAAAATAAAAAAGTCCGCTAATAAACCACAGTTAGGAGGAAAGTATTTTGAAAAAACACGGTAAGAAATATGTGGAAGCATCTAAGAATGTTGAAACTGGTAAATTATATACTGCTGCTGAAGCTGTTAAATTAGTTAAAGAAACATCTACAACTAAATTTGATGGAACAGTAGAATTAGCTATCAGATTAAACATTGATGCAAAAAAATCAGATCAAGGTATCAGAGGTTCATTAGTATTACCTAATGGAACTGGAAAAACTAAAAAAGTATTAGTTTTCGCTAAAGGTGAAGCTGCAGAAAAAGCTAAGGCTGCTGGAGCTGACTACGTTGGTGAAAAAGAATATGCTGAAAAAATTAAAAATGAAAACTGGTTTGATTTCGATGTAATCGTTGCTTCACCAGATATGATGCCAGAAGTTGGAAAAATCGGTATGATTTTAGGACCACGTGGCTTAATGCCAAACCCTAAAACTGGTACTGTAACACCAAACGTTGACGAAGCTGTTAAGAATATCAAAAGTGGTATGGTTGCTTATAAAAACGATGCTAATGGTAATGTTCATACAATCATTGGTAAAGTATCATTCACTGAGGATAAGTTATTAGAAAACCTTAACTATGCAGTTGCTACAATTAATAAAGCAAAACCTGCAAGTGTTAAAGGCGTATTCATTAACAACATCACAGTAACATCAACTATGGGTCCTGGTATCAAAGTTGATAAAAATAGTTTTGACATTTAGTTATTGATATAATATAATACGATTTGAAAAGTTTTCACCGAAGAAAGCAGGGAAGTAATTTTAAAAATCCTGCCGAGGGGAATAAATATTCTAATATTTTAATATGAGATATTTAGCTTCCCGAACGGGAAGCTTTTTAAATAAATATAAGAAGGAGGAAAAATGGCAAGCTCAAAAATTCTTGAAAGTAAGAAAGCTGTTGTGGAAGAAATTGTTAATAAAGCTAAAAATAGCGAATCAATTATCTTATTCCATTACCAAGGTTTAACTGTAGAAGAAATGACTGAATTAAGAAGAAAACTTCTTGAAAATAACGCAGTTATTAAAATTTACAAGAATACTCTATTAAAGAGAGCTATGGATGAATTAAATCTAAACGTTGATGAATTCTTAGCTGGACCTAATGCTGTATTATTTGGTGAATCACTTCTTGAACCAATTAAGGTAATAGCTGAATTTGCTAAAGATCATGATAAAGTTAACATTCGTGCTGGCGTAATCAGTGGTTCTGTAGCAGACATTAAGACAATTAATGAATATGCAACTATTCCATCAAGAGAAGGATTACTTACAATGCTTGCTGGAGGCATGATCCAGTATGTTAAAGATTTAAGCATCGGTTTAAATCTATATGCCGAGAAGTTAGAAGGGAAGGAGAATTAATTTATGGCAAAATTTACAAAAGAAGAATTTATTAATGGTTTAAAAGAAATGACTATTCTTGAAGTTAAAGAATTAGTTGACGCAATGAAAGAAGAATTTGGTGTTGACCCATCAGCTGTTGCTGTTGCTGCTGCACCTGCTGCTGTTGAAGAAGGACCATCAACAAAGACTGTAGTTCTTAAGAACGCTGGAGCAAACAAAATTGCTGTTATTAAGATCATTAAAGAAGTTACTGGTTTAGGACTAGTTGAAGCTAAAGGTTTAGCTGATAAGGGTGGAAATATTAAAGAAAACATCCCTGCTGCTGAAGCTGATGCATTAAAAGCTCAATTAGAAGAAGCTGGTGCTGAAATCGAATTAGCTTAATTATTAAGCAAAACATTTAAATAAGAGTGTAAAATCTACACTCTTATTTTTATGCCTTGAATTAATTTGTTAAAAAATATATAATTGAGTTACGGTGATTAAAATGAAATTGAGCAAGAACGGTTGGGGAATGCTAGAAATGATAATTTTATGTTTAGTATTATTTTTCTTCTTACTACTTGCGGCATTTTTTATTGAAGAATTTTATCGTAACATGTAAAAGAGGATGACTAAATGAAACAAATGCTTACAGAGCTAACCATAAATGACCATAATGCATTAGCAATAGTTTTTGTAACGTTCATAATAAGTGCTTTACTAACAATTGTTGTAAAAAAAGTAGCAGCCTTCGTTGGAGCGATGGATGAGCCAAACGAAAGAAAAGTACATACAAAACCTGTTCCCAGAATGGGAGGACTAGCAATATTCTTTGCGTTTGCATTTGGATACATGATGTTTTGTAAACCAACAACGCAAATGATAAGTGTATTGCTAGGCGGATTTATATTAATATTAACGGGAATAGTAGATGACATAAAACCAGTGCCTGCTAGATGGAAGTTTTTATGCCAAATAATAGCGGCATCAGTAATGGTGATATATGGAAGACTATTCTTTGATGAAATCACAATTTTAGGTTTAAAATTTAATTTCCCTACATGGGTTAATATGGGACTATCAATATTTTTCACAGTAGCCATTATTAATGCCATAAACCTAATAGATGGATTAAATGGATTATCATCAGGAAACGCAATAATCTATTTTATTACCATAACAGTTATAGGATTTAGAATTGGTAAATTTGGTGGTTTAGATATAATACTATCACTATTAATGATTGGATCAACATTCGGATTTTGGGTACATAATTTTCCAAAAGGCGGAATATTCATAGGTGACACCGGAAGCATGTTCTTGGGTTATATGATATCAGTTGTAGCATTAATAGGATATAAAGTGGCGACAATCACTTCAATTATCATACCAATCGTTATATTATTCGTTCCAATAATGGATACAATATTGGCGATGATTCGAAGAATTATACATCATAAGTCAATTGTCGATCCAGATAAAGAACACATACATCACCAATTACTAAAGATGACTTCATCACCGGTAAAAACAGTATTAATAATATATGTAATGAATATAATGTTTTCATTAGTGTCCATAGAATTTGTAACTGGAGAAAAACAATTAGCAATAGCTTTATATATATGCTTACTAATTGCATTCTTGTTCTTAATAATGAAAACAGACATATTATTTGATAAAAAGAAAAAAAATAATAAATAAACTCGATGGAAATCGAGTTTTTTTGTAAAAAATTGTAAAAAATGCAAATTTTTTAAAAAGAGGGGTTGAAAAAGGGATAAAAGTTGGTATAATTGAAGAGCAAACCCCAAAAAGAAGGGGAATGCGAATAAAGTTTTGAAGAAAGCGACAAAAAGTGTTGACAAAGGTCTTCAAAATGGTATAATATCGATTGTGCCTTGGGAAAG
>JAEEKZ010000005.1 GCA_016288635.1 Caryophanales bacterium | reverse complement strand
TCAGAAGCCACTTTTAAGAATTGAAACTGCATCATTATTATTTCGTTCCATCGTTCTTCGCTGTATAATTCAGGATTGCTATTATGTAACATGTCAAACTCATTTGAAATCTGCTCAAATTTATTTTTTATCATGTAGTACTCGTCTTGTGTTTTAGCTTTAGACATCCTGTCATTAATATCACCAAATTGTATGGTAAAATGGAAATATGGATCTTCATATCCAAACAAACGTTCTTTTTCCAGATAAAAATCTCTAAACGCTTTCATCATCTCATTTTGCACTTCTTTCGTGTAATTAGCAACATTATTTGTCTCCTTTTTTAACACCTCGGATACTTTTTCTTCTATCGTTTGTAGTTCCTTTGTAGATTTAACTTTAGATAGACTTTCTTTAGCCTCGGTCATTGTTTGAATAAACTCTTCTGCAGGTGTTTTTTTACATGAGATAATAGATAACATAGCAGCAAACAGACAAATGCTGAATAATAATTTCTTTTCCATTTTTTATAGATTTTGAAAGTTAATAATTTGTTTTCTTTATCCTTTATGACGAACTGGCAAAAAAGGTTAACAAGAAAATAATAAAAAATGCAGAAAGTTTTACAACCTTCTGCATCTCAATACAATAAATCTGTTATAAATCAATCTAACATAACGAATGATGCCCAAAAATAAGGATCATCATATTTTTCTTTCACAACTTTTTGTGCATAAACAAATGCATCGTGTTTTGAGCCAGTTCTTAAAAGTTCTTTATAGAACGTAGTCATCATAAGAGCAGTTGCCTCGTCGTCAACTTTCCATAAAGACATAATGATAGTTTGCACACCTGCTTTTTTAAAACCTCTTTGTAATCCATATATTCCCTCAATATTGTCGACTAACCCCTTTGCTGTTTCGCATGCAGATAATATCACTAGATTTGTATTTCCTAAATTTAAATCACTAATCTCATCAGCAGTTAATATTCCGTCTTCAGTTATTTTTAAGTTATTGACTTTACCTGTCCAAATATTATTTGCACCAGCTAATAGCAAACCGGATGATGTAAGTAGATACTCTCTATCATTAAATCCTTTTAATTTTGAAGTAAAAGGATGTGTAAAATACTCTTTGTCTGATTGTATAAAATATCCATGTGTAGCTAAGTGAATGATTGACGGTGAGTCATTGCTTAGATTTATAAAAGATTCTTCATTTGCTTCGTTTCCTATATATAATTTCGTTTCAATATTATTGTTATGAAATAGTTCATTAATAATCTCAGCTTCTTTTTTCGTGCCTTCCAAATATCCCCATTTACCTCTATCCTCTGATCTTAGATTTGAAATTATTCTATTTGGCATTCTATTCTTATCTGATTCATATACCATGTCTGTTATGGAAGCATCATAATTAACTCCCCCATACAGAACAATTGAACTATAATCTGCTATATTTGATTTCCTTGATTTTATTTCTCTTATATTGTTTGTAGATGAGACTCTATAAATATTATATTTATTACCCATAAGATTTCCCTCATTATCTATTATTGCAAAGTGGTTAATAGCATTCAGTTCGCCTATTGATGAGAAATAAATATTATTTATATTTTCCAGATATGGTTCTATTTTTTGCCATATTTCATGGTATATATTAATAGATTCGCCCAAATATAAATTGTTTATATCTATAGGGTCTAAATAGTAATTTGTCAAATAGTTTTCAATTTCATTTTTATTACACAATTCGATTAAAATTGGATTATTATTATTTCTTAAAATAAATGCGCCATATGACCATTCTGTTCTATCTGAATTAATTCTTTTGGGAATCAAAGTAAACTCAATTGCAACTTCGTTGTTAGACAATTGTTTTTGAACTTCCTCCCAAGTCCCTATGTCATTTATTATTTTCTGTTCGAATAGATTGATATTATTAATTAAATATTTTTCTTCATTAAGTAATAACCCTTTGTAGAACAATATACTATCTTCATTTTCACTATCATATATTATTTTATGCTTATATTTTACCAAATTATTATATGATTGTATTAAAGAATCATTTTGGGAGTTATAAATTATTTTTTTTATTGTTTCTTGGAATTTAAGATTAAAGTTTTTTATGAGTAATAAATTATTATATGCAATACCAGTAGCAGAAGAATGTTTGGAAGCAATTAGATTGTTTGAAAATAATAATTGTTCCATATACCAAGATAAATAAAAATCTTCTTCTTCATGCGAAAAACATGAAATAATGTCTATAAAGTTTGAGTATATAATATTATTGTAAGCCAATAATGTTTCATAAAGTTTTTTATTATCTGATAAATAATAAGCAATTAACAAATTACTATAAACAGCTCGTTTACAATTAAGGTCTTCAGTTTTAATCGACTCCAAATATTTTATACTTTCTTCTATATTATTTTCTCTTATGTATATATCAGCTAAGTCGTTTTTAGCAAGATTCACACTTTCAATTGCATTATCTTTGTTTTCTTTTGTGTTAATTACATTTAGATAAATGGATTTTGCTTTTTCTCTATCTCCTGATTGAGTATATATATGTGCTTGTTTTAATAAAATGCCAGCTTGTATCTGTCCATAACCACTTAAATATGATACATTCTGTTTGAAATAATTGACAGCTTTATCAATATATAATTTTGCTAATTCAACTTCTTTTAATTTTGAATAACATTCTGCTATGTCAGACAAAAAAGTAGGATAATAGTATGCAGGTAGTTTTTCTTTATTATCCTCATAAATGTTTAATGTTTCTTCGAAATATAATAAACTCTCGTTATATTTGCATAACTCATATGCAACAATACCTTTTAAATTATAATAATTTAATTGTTCATAATCAGACATTTTATTTATATCCACTGAATGATACCATTTGTCAAGAACTTGCTGAACTTCAACTATATTTCCTTGTTGAATATAGGTTGAACATAAAAGATTGGCAACATTCACAAATTCCGATCTACTCTCTTTGTTATTTATATCTATAGTATTAATCATATATAGCAATGATGGTATAGCTTCTATTGAATTTTCAGCCATTATTAAATCACGGCATTCTTCTAATGTATATACATCTTTATGTTCTATATTATTATTCAAAATCTCTCCTCTTTCAATTTTTAAAATATAATCAATCTTATTTAAAACTTCATCATCAAATTCTTCTATACTGTTAAGAATGTTTTGAGAGTTTTCTAATAATAATAAATTATTTGTTTTATTTATTTTTTTTTCGCAAATATATTTATTGAAAAGTGAAACACCATACTCCATTGACTTATCTCCAAAATATTTTTCTGACAAAGTTAAATTTTCATCTACAAATGTGCTTATTTCACCATACAAATGAAGATCTTTAATTGAAACTTGACAATATTCCCATAATACTCTTGCATAATTGTTGGAATCTTTTAATAATGGGTAATCTTTATACATCTCTACAATCATCTTAAGATATTTATGTGCTTCTTCATGTTCTTCATTTGCAATACATATTTGACTATAAGTACGTAATAAAATATAATATAATGGAATAGTGTTTTCGTTTATATTTAAACCAACTTCAATTCCTGGCTCTATAAATGCTTTAAAATATTCAACATAATCGCTAATTACAGATGAATCAGAGGCATCTTCTAAAATC
>JAEEKZ010000045.1 GCA_016288635.1 Caryophanales bacterium | reverse complement strand
AGCTGTAGGTTCATATTGGCCAGTTTCTAATGAGCTTATTGTATTTCTAGATACACCAACCATATCAGCAAGTTCTTGTTGTGATATTTTCTTTTCTGCCCTTACTTCTTTGAGCCTATTTTTAAGTACTAATTCTTTTTTCATAATTACAATACGTTAAAATAGCTTAATACTAGCGTAACTGTTAATAATCCCCAGATAATCGCAGTGGAAGTATTTAACCTTCTACATCTTTCTATTTTAATAGCTTTTCCACCATATAAAATAGTATTATATATAGTGATAAGTGAATATAAAGCATAGTTAGTACCTTTTCCACTCATTATTTCATAAGTGAAATATATGAACGCTAATATTAACATAGTGACAGCAGCACATGTAGCAGCTTTAATTGTTACTTCTTGTTCATACATATCAATATTCTTATTGTCTTTTCTACTTTTTTCTAAAATTTCCTCTTTTTTCATAAATCCTCCTTGACAAGTTCACTTGTCATTAATAATATATCATTGCAAAGTATACTTGTCAATACTTTTTTTAAAAAAACAGACTTTTGTCTGTTTATTTAGTCATAACTTTTTTAGACCAAGACCATTTATGACATTTTGGACATTTTAATAATCTTGTTAAATTTATATGTGGACATATCATCGCAACGAAATAATTAGGCATATGTCTATGATGGCATTTATTACATTCATAATAACCAGTTTCGACTTCTAGTTTTAATGCATAGAAAGCAACTATTACTAATAAAGCTGTAGATACACATATTATAGTCCCTAATAAAGGTCCTTCTTCTAATGCCATAGCTGAAACAATAATTATACCTATATAGAATAATAATGCCGTAATTGCGATTACCCACATATTCGTAATTAATTTTTTATTACTAGTTTCTTCTTGTTTAGCCATCTCAACTAATAATTCTTCTGTTTTCTTTTCATAGTCTTTCATATCAATCTTTTCACCATTTAGAAGTTCATTGACATTAATTCCTAGTATATTACATAGATCGACCATCTTATCAGCGTCAGGTAATGATAATCCTCTTTCCCATTTTGATACAGCCCTATCTGTAACATATAATTTTTCTGCTAATTCTTCCTGAGTAAGATTTTTATCCTTTCTCAATCCAGCAATAAATTTTCCTATTTTAATTAAATCCATGAACTTTTTTCTCCTTTCATGATTCAAATATACTATGAATCACATAAAAACTACACATACCAGTGGTTGAGTTACTATATAAATTATATCAAAAATAAAAGCAGATATAAATCTGCTTTATTAATTTTTCTTATTGCAACTATTAGTCATAAATTTCAAACATTTTTCGTTTCTCATCTTAAGTATATGAGATGTTATCTCATTTTTTTTGTTCTGTTTTGCTTTAATTCTAGCATAGGTTTCAGCACGATAATCTTTTGATAATTGAATTATTTTAGATAAATCATCATTATATGTTGCATCTGTAGTTTCAATAGAACTTATTTCCTTTTGTTGATCTAATGATGATCTACAACTACCAAGAAGCACATAATATAATAAATCACTTACTATATTACCATCAAGGTCTAAATATACCATTGTATCAACAGTAGTATCATATTCATCAACTTCAATATGTTTAATTCCGACTAATAAATCATTCTTTTTTATTAATTCTAATATTTTTTCATGGGTAAGAATAAGTGGGCAACCTAAATAAGGCATATCAATTATATCAGCGCGCATATCTAAAATTTTATCAAATGAAGATTTTGTTAAGTAACATCCTTTATCAATATCATATAATCTGCCAAAGCATTGAGATAATTTTCTACTACTATTAGTTTTTAATAATTTAAAATTGAATTTGGAACTAAATTTATTTTCTTGAATAAATGTATTAACTAATACATATTTGCCATCTCTTAATTGATAATGCCTATAAGCAGCGCATGTCTCAGGTAATCGATAGCGCTTATTATTTTGATCTGCGTATTCTATAAGAGTTTCTCCTTTTGTCTTAATAATAAAATTCTTAGTGTCACAGTATACAAAAGCATCATCTATTCTGATTTCTTTATAATTAATTCCGTTATTAAGTTCATACGATTCTCTATTTGGTTCATCAATTACGTGCTCTTCAAATATAACGTTTCCATATTCATCATGGACTATCTTACCATGATCTAATTTACGTAGATGATATGGATTTTCCTCTTTTGAATCATAATAATCAATAACATATTCTAGATATCTAAGTCCCTCAAATTTAGCAATCTTATATACACCACAATCACAGTTATCCATTAATGCAGCATGGCTGGCACCTTTAGAAATTAAATGATCACGCATTAACGCAACATCATATTCTATTTCAGTACGAGTTATTGCTTGGTCATAACAATCTAGTTCTCTATCAAGAGAATCATCAGTACTATTATGATAAAATCTATCAGCTAACGCATGTCTTTCCTTTTCCAATTGTTCTAATTTCTTTAATAATTCTTCTTTACTTGCATTCATTCAAAAAACCTCCCGATATTTATTTATTATACATTATTAGAATTACTAATGCAATAAAAAAGAAAGTATAAACTTTCTTATTCAACTTCTTTAGCTTCAGTTATAGTACAACTCCCACCATTATTTTTTACATATGCATCAATAATATCTATTGCCTGATAAGCGTCACCATATTTATCTGCATTTGTTATATTAGCAAGATAACCATCTCCTCCAGCTGCTTTGATATCACCTGTAGATTCATAATACTCGAAACCATAAATATATGTTTTATCATGCAATGTACAAGTAATAGTTTTTTCAACAACCCTACCTAAATTATTCTTTTGAATATTCCTATATATTACAGCAGCAGTGATTAAAAGTACAGGTAAAATAACTACTAATACTAAAGCAACTTTGATAAGTTTTAATATTAACCCAGCTAATTTTTCTGTATTCGATGTTTTTTCCACTAATATATTCTTTATATCATTTGATACTAATTCATCTAAGCTAATATTAAATATTTTAGATAATTCTTTAGCTTGCTTTATATCAGGAGAAGTTTCACCTAATTCCCATTTAGAAATAGTTTGTCTAGCCACTCCCACTTTTTCAGCTAATTCTTCCTGTGATAATCCACATTTCTTTCTTAATTCCATTATTTTATTTCCAATATCCATAATGTCCTCCTTTCTTTAAACATCATACGATATTTATATTCTGCACTCTACCAATTTTCACTGGAAGATACGCCCGTTTTTATAACATTTATTTATTTCTTCTACTACGAATATATTTAATAATATTAAGCGTGAATATATCTTTCTTAATTAGCCATATATCACCAGCCAAAAAGATAGATAACATAATTAGTACAATTATGTAATTTGATACATCTATTTTATTAACTAAGTTATAGATTGAAAAAATTATACCAACTACTGGGACAAGTATCCATATTAATACACCGGCATCCTCCATTAATGGCATAGTTACCTTTTCTACTAGACTCCATCTATCTGCATCTAACCAACAATATACTAGAAAAGAATATATAATTGTCCAACTTAAAAAGAAATAAAATAATATACTTTTTAAGTCAAATAATACAACCATAAAGAATATTCCTAATAACGCCGAAATAATAAATAATCCTAATATAAAATTATATGCAAATCCCATTTTTTCTTTCTTTTTCTTCGTCATGACATCACACCCTTATAACTGTATTATATCATAACTAAAAAAGATAGCCAAAGCTATCTTGTATTACCACCTATTTCTATTTTATCATATACGTCATATGAAATATGTTCATTATCAGTTTCTTTTATCCAATAACCAAATTTACCAGTAATAGGAATTGGTTTAGATAATGGTTCGAAATGTAGGTTCTTTGTATTTGAAGCCTTCGCGCCTACAGCTAAGGAAGCTGTTATATGCGGGATTTTCAATTGTTCTGGATTAGCTTCATCATAATTTATATAATAAGGCATCATTTCTTTAGGAAGTTGTATCGCGAAACCGCTGTTTTCTCCATCAAATCCATATCCAACTAATAATACTTCTACTTCTTTACCAACAATATCATTGAATATTTCACAATCATCTGGATGATATTTAAATGTACAGTGAATCTCATCATTAATTACTGGTAATGTAACTTTCTCTAATGAATGGATTAATTCAACTTCTGCTCCTTCAAAAAATATTCCTTCATAACTAAGCATATTTTTTTCCCCTCCTATGTGCCTTATTATAACTTAAATTATAAATAAGTCAAATCCAAATTAAAAACTCGTATTAACGAGTTTTATTTATTCTAGAAAATTTATTACCAACTCTTCTTTGAATTTTCTTTACAAGAGCAACCGGCTTACTATAAATAACATCATCTAAATCATCTTCCAAGCGATTACGCTCTTCTTCTATAGTAAGACCAGCTTCAGCAAAATTACCATATCTAGTCATAACTAATTCTCCCTTTTTAACTCGCGTGAAAGTTGAAAATTCACCATATCCTACCATCAAATCAACGTACTTATCTTTTTTTATTTTATTTTTTCTTCTATATTCAGAAAATAATCTTTGTTGTTCATCAAAGTCTAATTTGGCAAATTCGTCATAAGTTATTCCTATAGTATCTTCCAAAGTTTTTGAAACATTACATAACACTTCCTGTTTTAAACCCATCATATCACCCTCCTATTTCATTTCAAAACTTATTGTTCCCTTGTTATTAGCACAGCTAATAGATGCAATGCTACCAATTAAAATAGGTAAACATTGTGCTTTATGTGACAAATCCGCATCATATATTACTGGTATTTTTAATTCCCCTAAAACACTATCTTCCAAGCACTTTTTAACATCATAACCAAGGTAAGATGATTCAACTCCGAATCTACCAAATATTACACCTTTGCAATATTTGAAATAATCAAACTCTTTCATTCTCCATAATGTACGAATAGTCTCTTCCATGGTTAATTCACAATTATCAAAAAACCATATAATACCATCTTTCTTATATCTTTCGTTGAATTCTTTCATACCATCATATTTAGTACCCATTAATTCAGCTACAAGATCAAAACATCCACCAATAATTCTACCTTTGATTTTTAAATCTTTTCCATTTAAAGTTTTCCATTTAACTCTCTTTTTTAAGTTGTATGGTTCTAATCCTGTTATTGTTTCAAGTCTTTCATTCTCATAAAGAGAGTAACTATTAAATTCAAATTTATTACCTTTAATTAAATCTAAGAAATCATAATGGCTCTTACTAAATTTTTCAGCACCATACCCACCAAAATTATTACCATAAATAGTGGCAATATCATATTTAGTAGTTATTGGAAAAAGTATTCCAGTGGGATCTGAAAAGCCGGCTACAAATTTAGGATTTTTCTTTATTAAATCGAAGTCTACATATGGTAAACATTCTATCAAAAATTCTCCTCCACTCGCACATAAAATAAAATCTACATCTTTACTTTTAAACATCTCATTTAATTCTTTTCCTCTTGTTTTGGCATCACTACTTCTTGCCATAACTGAATTATACAAGTTCTTTGATAATTTCAACTTATATCCACTTTCTTCAAAAAATTTAGCTGAGTGTTTATATCTATTAACTTTTTTACTATTTTTAGCTGCATCCGAGGGCGCAGGAACACCAATAGTATCATTTTCCATTAAAAATTTAGGATATATCATATTCTCAACTCCTATATTCATTATACCATAAATCAATCAATTTCCTCATACATTAAAAAAGACTTTTTCAAGTCTTTTAATATTATTTTAATGAACTCCCATTAGTCTTCTTTGCAGAAGCAATTAATTGAGCTAACACCATTTTCTTTTTGATTATTTCTTTTTTATCTACTTCACTTAAATTCTCGTTTTGAATAATTGATTCGTTAGTAATTGTTGAATCAGTAATAATACTTCTTATAGCTTCATTTCTATTTTTATGATCATTAGTTGGATCTATTACCATATTCTTAAATGGAGAATATAAATCTAATATGACACATACTTTTTCTTCTTCAGTTAAGTCATATAAATCCATCATTTCAGTAATTTCTTCAATAGGCCATTCATCGATTATCATTGCGAATTCATATAATAATAATTGTCTGTTAATTCGTTCAATTAAACTACTTTTTTCTTTGATAAATTTTTCTTCGCGATCAGTTATGTAAAAAGTATCTCTAACCTCTAAATACTCTTCAGTTGGAATATCTTTAATAAAATCATATAATTCTTCCATCCAGTTTATCTCAGCAATTTTAAAATCATTATCATTGTTTTTTGAAACAAATATTATTTTTTTAATTGCTTCTTCAATACCACAATTATTGTCTTTCATTATTTTAATAATTCTATTTGAATCTAAGCCAAAGTTTAAAGTTAGATGTTTAAATAAAAGACCATATTTTTCATAAATCCATTTTATTGGTAACTGTTGTCCATTTGCCACATAAGCCTTAACTGCTTCTTCTGGTGTTTTCCCATATGTTTTGATTAAATAATTAATCACCCAATAATTATATGAATGATCTAAGCAATACTTATATAAGCTCTCTTCGTCATATTTTAATTGAGATTCACTACTAACACCTTTTTTGGACTTTTTCTTCAAGTTTTCAGGTGAGATTCCAGAATTTATCATTCTATCAAGTTCAATAACTGAAATATCAAATTGTCGCGCTAATTCCTCATAAGATGCTTTTTTACCTCTTAATAATGCCTGTTTTCTTTTTAATTGAGACTCTTTTGTAATAAAAACTGCTTTTTCAATATTTCCATATAATTCATAATACTCTTTTAATGTATCTCTTTTTATTCCTTCTAAATTTGCAATTGCAGTTATAGACATAACTTTACCTTTATATTCTATTATTCCATGTTGTTTATCTTTTGCAATTTTAGCTAATTCAATTGATTTGTAAATATCACCTGTTTGTTCAAAGTATCTTGTTAAAGCATTTCTTTCTAATCCTGTTTCTAAAGCTATAGCTGACATAGACATCATCTTACCATTATATAATATTGAACCATTTCTTTTTAATTGAGCTTCCTTTGTTAATCTCACTGCTTCATAAATATCATTTGTTTGATCATAAAACTTTTTAAGTGATTCAAATTTTATTTCTTCTCTTTCTGATATTGCTTTTAAGCTTAATACTTCATCATAATAAGAAATGTTTCTTTGTGCTAATGACTTCTTAGCTCCTTCAACCGCAAGAACCATATCATGAGTTCTCTTATACCAATCAGCAAGAGTGGATCTATTTATTCCTTCTAATTTTGATATATCTGCTTGAGTCATCATTTGACCCTTATAGTTATATAATTCACCCTTCATTTTTTTCTCCTACTTAACCATTTCTTTTTTATTATATTTAAAGTTTGGGTTGATAAGAAGAAACCAGCACATGGAACTACTGCACCTAAAAAAGGATTAGTAGTATCAGCTGTTTTTAGATATAAAACAGCAAATATATATGTCAATATCAATATTAATACTTTTCTTAAAGTGGATGTTTCCCAAGCTTTATCTCCCTCTACTCTTTTATTTCTATTTTCAATATCATTTATTCTTTTTTCAAGTTCTTTTATATCATTATTCATATTATCAACTCCTATATTCATTATACCATAAATCAATCAATTTCCTCATATATTAAAAAAGACTTTTTCAAGTCTTTTAATATTATTTTAATGAATTTCCATTAGTCTCTTTTTTATATTTCACTTGCTCTAACTATAAGATTTCTAGTGGAATCTTCATTTATATTATTCAACGTCATCACTTTCATCTGAATCTTTATAAAGCATATCTAATAAACCATTTAAAACTGCCTCTTTGTCTTTTAATTCTTGTTTTAAAACTTCGATTTGTTTTTTTAATTCTTCAATTTGTTGTTGCTTATCCATTATTTTAAAGCACCACCTTTATTTTGTTCTAACATCTTCACTTGAATTTTCGCTAATATTTCATCAGCTCTTGCATTTAATCTTTGAATCTCAGCACGAACTTGTGCTAATTCTTCAGTTAAAGTTTCAATTGTCTCATCTTCAGTAGCAGTTTCTTGTTTTTTATCTTTTGCATCATAAAAATCTGTCAATATTGTTGTCTTCATTATTATTTCTTGAACTACACCTTCTCCTGCATTTCTCATACGATATAAAGATGATTGTTCGTTTGCATTATGCATTATTTCATATAATCTTTTTGGAGATATTCCTCGTAGACAAAGAACATTTTTTGTTCTTGTGCTAAATCCAATTTCTCTACTAAATTGTCTCATATCATCACTTTGATGTCCTGTATCTACAAATTCAATTAGCGGGTCTATATTCATAAATTTACATTTTAATAATCTTATTGCACCACGAATTTCAATATAAACTGCTTTTATATCATTCAAAATCATATCATAAAGAACACTATTGTCAGATGCAGTTAATAAATCACCAACTGTCACGATGTTATTTTGTGACAACAGTTTTAATGCTGTACCTGTAAGCAATCCTGATAATGATTCTAATTTTATATTAGCCGAGTTTGAATCAATATTTAATACAGGAGTCGTCGAAGCAACTGTATCAGAATCAAGTTGTCTTTGTTCAAGTTTTTTATGTGCTAATAAACATTCATTTACATAACCACGATTTTTAACTGGGATAACAACACCTGCTTTATCAAGCGCAGCTACAAATTCTTGATTCAAAAATTCAACTGGAACATATTTTATGGCGTTTGGATCTTTAACAACTGCTTTAAAACATAAATCAGTATTTTTAACATTATTTGGAACATTTTTTAACGCGCCACCAAAATTATTAATTGCGTATTCACATACTTCAAGTGTTCTTTTTTCTTTTGGTACACATCCGAGTACTGAACCTCTTTTACTTAATGCATAATAGATCACCTCATCAGTTACGACGCTTGGATCAATCAATGATAAATAATCTGGTTTTGTATCAATTGCTTTTTTTTGATATTCTGGTGTCTGATACTCAGCAGGAATATATTGCATCAATAATGGATCAGTATCCATAGCTTTATTAGCAATTTCTTTTGTTATAAATTCATAAGGTATATTCCAAATTGTTCTTATATTTATTCCAAGGATATCATCGGCCACTTCTTTTGTAATTAAGGATTTAACACTAGAAGCATCAATACTTAACCTATCTGTTCTATAAGTTGGTGCTGGTTTTAATAATTCTAATTTATGTTCTTCATCACAATTGAAATATATTTTTTTATACAACTCTGGTGTTATATCTTCATGCATAACATTACCAAGTGATAAATTCTTTAACTCTCCTAAACTATTTATCATTTCCGAAGTCATATATCCATTAGGAACATATCTTGCTACTTCTTTATTTCGTTGAAACGCCTTGTTCCACAAATCTCTTGTCAAAGCATTTCTAAATTCACTATCCCAATGGTAACCAAATATTTCTGGAAATTCAAAATGTGTAACAACATAATCTAAGACATTTGGCTTAAACCATCTTTCCCCAGTAATATACACAAAATCCTTAGAAGTACTAATTGCCCAAGCCATGAATTCATCATTCCATAAATCATTATCGATGATTCGTTGATCATATGTTCTTCCATCGGGAGTTCTTCTTGTTTCAAATTCTGGATATATATATTCTCTACCAGTTATATTATCTATAATGACAAATTTCTTACCATCTTGTTCATCTTTACGATTATAATAACTGGCATTATAATCATCTGGCATTTGTTTCCAGCTATATCTTGATTTTTCCATTAATATCACCTCTCATAAATGACTACCCTAATACAATTATATCATGAAATAACATAATTTTATGTATATTTTTATCTATATATATTGTATTCGTCTTTTGTACCTTTATTTTGGTCTTCAAATGAGTTGCTTCTGTTAATTATCTCTTGTTTTATTCTACTAACTATATCACTCATTGTATCAACTCCAATATTATTATATTATGTTTTGTATTCATAATTTCATTTAAAAAAAGTATCTAAAATACTTTTTTAACACTTTTTCGCAATTTTTTAGCAAAGAAAAAACTCGCGTTTTCCCTTGTTTTATGCGAATTTGCGAGTTATTTACCACAACATTGTTTATATTTTTTACCACTGCCGCGAGGCCTTTTGTATTGGGGATTTTGGGAACTTTTGGAAGCACTCCGTAGCACTCAGCAAACCTATCAAAGCTTATCTAAAAACTTATCTAGAATTATTGATTTAATATATCATAATATTTCGATTATTTTGCTGATTTATATAGTTTTGTAAAATATCCGTTCATTTTTAATAATTCATTGTATTTTCCTTCTTCTTGAATGATTCCATCAGATAAAACATATATTTTATCTACATCTTTGATTGTTTCTAATCTGTGAGCAATTACAACTAAAGTTTTATTATCTAATTGCTTCACAACATTTTCCATAACAAGTTTTTCGGTTATATTATCCATTGCACTTGTTGCTTCATCTAAAATAATTATTTTAGAATCATCAAAGAATAGTCGCGCTAATGCAACTCTTTGTCTTTCTCCACCAGACATTCTTACACCTTTTTCACCCAATTCAGTATCTAAACCATTTTCAAGTTTTTCATAAAATTTATCTAGACAAACTAGACTTAACACTTCTAATATTTCATCATCAGGAATTTTTTTATCAAACACTAAATTTTCTCTTAAAGTACCATCAAATATTGGAGCTTCTTGTGAAACATAAGTTACATTATCGTAAAATGAATTTAAATTCAGTTTAGATAATTCTTTATCATCAATTAATATATTTCCTTTGTTATACTTAATTAATCCCATAATCAATTTTATTATTGTCGATTTACCTGAACCTGATTCGCCAACTAAAGCAATAGATGAATTTTTATTAATTTTAAATGATAAATCATTAATTATATTTTTTTCATCATTATAGGAATAAGAAACATTTTTAAATTCAATATTGCCATCTATTGTTTCT
>JAEEKZ010000044.1 GCA_016288635.1 Caryophanales bacterium | reverse complement strand
ATCAAGTTTTTAAAGGACAAAATCCTTAAATAGGTGACGATAGCTTAGGAGATACACCTCTACCCATACCGAACAGAGAAGTTAAGCCCTAAAACGCTGAAGATAGTATATTGCAAAAATAGGAAGTCGCCTATTTTTTTTATGCCTTTTTTTAGTAAATATTTATTGAATATATGAGAGTTTACTTATATAATTATTATAGGTGATTAGGATGGAATACAAATATACTTCAAAAAACATAACAGAAACAGTAAGATTAGCAGAAAACATCGAAAGTGAAAAATGGGAAAACATGGTTATCTGTCTTAATGGTGAATTAGGTTCTGGTAAAACAGTATTTACAAAAGGATTTGCTCAAGCAATGGCTATTAAAGAAACAATTACTTCACCAACCTTCAATATTATTAAAGAATATCCAGAAGGGGAATTGCCTCTTTATCATATGGATGTATATAGATTAGAAGAAAACGATGATACAATCGATTTTGATGAATATTTTAACAAGGGTGGAGTTACCATTATTGAATGGGCAGAAATAATCCAGGATAAATTGCCAAAAGAAAGATTAGAAATTACTTTTAATATTATAGATGAGAATACCAGAGTACTCGTATTTAAAGCGTATGGCGAAAAATACGATGAACTATGTCAAGCGGTGCTATAATGGCAGAAATATTAATTAATACATGTTCTGAAGACGTAATAATAGCAATTTATAACAACGGCAAATTTGATAGGACTGAATCTGTTATAGGGCAAAAAAATAACAGTCAGTTTATTATGCCTACAATAAAAAAAGCCTTAGATGGAAAAAATCCAGACAAAATATACGTAGTAAATGGGCCAGGATCTTTTACTGGCGTTAGGTTAGGGGTAACAATTGCTAAAACATTTGCTTATACTCTAGAAATCCCAATAAAGACAATTAGTTCTCTTGAACTAAAAGCAGTTTCTTTGGTGGAAAAAAATAAAATCGTTGGCGTAAAAGAAAATAACGGCTATTACATTGGCATATTTGATGAGGATAATAATCAAGTTGGCGATTATGAATATATAGATAATGACGCCTTTGAAGAATTTAATAATAAACACCATGTATTTACAAAAGTGATAATTGATTATAATAAGGTATATAATTATTTAAAAACTAAAGAAGAGTTAAATCCTCATGCAGTTAAACCATTATATATAAAGAAAATAAGTGTTGAGAAATGATTAGAGAGTTAACAATAAATGACAATGATGAATTTCAAACTTTAGGTAAGCTACTAAAAGACAATTTTAAAGATCTATATAATCTAGAAGAAGAAATAAACAGGGAGTATTCAGTTGTTTTAGGTTATGAAGAGGATAATAAGATTGTTGCTTTTTTACACATTAAAATAATACAAGATGAAATTGATGTTGAAAATATTGTAGTTGCTGAAGCATATAGAAAAAGAAAAATAGCAACAAAGTTATTAACATATATAATTAATAAATATGAAAATAAAAAAATAATTTTGGAAGTAAATGAAAAGAACACAAAAGCATATAATTTATATTCTAAAATAGGTTTTAAGGAAATAAATAGAAGGAAAGGGTATTATAATGGCACTGATGATGCCATCATAATGGTAAAAATATAATGAAGAAAGATGTATATATTTTAGCCGTTGAGACTTCGTGTGATGAAACAAGCATAGCTATAGTTAAAAACGGAAATAAAATTGTATCAGATGTTATATTAACGCAAATGGACGTACACGCCAATTATGGTGGTGTAGTTCCGGAAATAGCATCACGTATGCATACTGAAAATATAACAATGGTTCTTGAACAAACATTAAAGCAAACCGATATTACGATGGAAGATATAGATGCCATTGCCGTAACTTATGCGCCAGGCTTACTTGGAGCATTATTAGTTGGTATTGAGTTTGCTAAAACATTATCATATGTTTACAATAAACCATTAATAAAAGTTAATCACTTAATAGGTCATATTTATGCTAGTATATTTGAAAACGAATTCAAATTTCCAATGCTAGCTGTAGTTGTAAGTGGAGGACATACAGAACTAGTTGTTATGAAAGATGACTATGATTTTGAAATGCTAGGATCCACAATGGACGATGCAATTGGTGAAGCATATGATAAAGTTGCAAGAGTGCTTGGTATTCCTTATCCAGGAGGACCTGGAGTTGAGGCAGCAGCAGCCAAAGGAAAACCAACATACGAATTACCTAAACCAGTTGATGATGATACATATAATTTTAGTTATAGTGGGCTAAAGTCATCAATAATTAATTTAGTTAATAAAGAAAAATCACATAATAATGAAATAAGAAAAGAAGATTTAGCATGCTCATTTCAGGTTGCAGCAGTTGATGAAGTAGCCAGAAAACTAGATTTAGCACTAAAAAATTATGATATTAAAAATGTTGTGGTAGCGGGTGGTGTATCAGCTAATCAATATTTAAGAAGTGAATTAAAGAAAGTGACAGATAAACATAAAGCAAATCTTTATGTTCCATCACTAAGATATTGTACAGATAACGCAGCCATGATTGGAGCTGCAGCATATCCTTTATATAAGAGACAAGAATTTACAAATCTTGCCCTAAACGCAGTAAGTCATGCAGATATAATTAACTAAAAACTTGCATAAATCGAAAAAGGTGTTATAATTGCACTACGGGGCAGCCTGGTTTCGACATGTGTTAATGGTTGTGATTGCAAGCGGATTGATATGCCTAACATATCAAAATTAAAATTAAATGACGAACCAAATTATAGTGGTTTAACTCTTCAATACGCTTAAGAATAAGCCGGAGAGTTCTTTTAATCCGCTTTCACCTATAGGGTGTATTAAAAGATTAATTCATATAGGTTATAGTTAGTGTATTGATTAGGTACATTATCCGAATTTCACTGATCTTATTATATTTGGGTTTGTTTCAAGCCATCGAATATAAGAAATTAAAATTGAGACTAAGCTTGTAGATATTGCAAAACATGGCATATTGGACAGGGGTTCAAATCCCCTCTGCTCCACCATAGAGAATAAAAAAAGATGATTTATTAAATCATCTTTTTAATATATCACTTTTTTTAACAAAAGGAATATTAAATGGCATTCCTAGAAACTGTTCAGCATATTTGCTTTTGTCTAGCTCAATACCAATTCTTTTGCATACTTCCGTAACTATTGCATTCATTTCGAATAAAAAATTAGTATATGGTTTGGTGTCATCTCTAACCAAAGCAGCAATAGTTGTCTCCGTTCCATCCGGCATTTCAACTATTCTTTTGACAATATAAAAAGCATTTTCTATCCAAAATGGATCTGGTGCTGTTACAACTTCAGCAACAATACTTTTTAGTTCTTCATCACTCATAAGTAATTAATCCTCCATAGGTTAATTATACATCATATCTATACATTGACATACTTTTTTGCTTTTTTTGACACTTTTGGATGTAAACAAATCATTTTAGTAATTCACATAGAAAAAAGCATTGTTATAATTAAATTGTAAGGTAGCAAATAATATTTACTACCCGAAGGAGTGTGATTGTGTTAATGGCTAAAATCGAATGTAAAAAAGCCGTTGATAGTTTCTCATCCGGAATTGAAACTTCATCAAGGGCACACTTCGATAATGCTAGCGTTGGACTATTAGTTACCTCAATAGTTCAAGATCAACATGAAATCCTCGAGGGCGCGCGGGGTGATATCCCCTAGGCTCATATTGTAGGATGTACTTCATCTGCGGCAAATATGTTACACGATGAATATTCAAACAAGCCTACAGATTATTCAAGAATGATGTCGTTATATGAAGATATCAAATAAAATAGTTGCTGACTACAGCTATAGATTACTTCTTTATGGCAGCATTACTTGATGAAGAAGAATGTTATTTACTAAGAGTTCAAAATATAATTGGCCGTAAACCAATATATGAAGAACAAAGAGTAGATAATATGTCGATGGAAAAGAAAATAATATCTGTTTCGACATGAAATTGAAAACAGTGAAAAGAAGATTTATCCAACGGTTAAAAAGATTATTGGAAATAAAGAGTTTATAATGGCATTCACAATAAGTGAATAGTAGAAATCATTTAAGTAACGCGATTGGGAATCTATCATTATCATTCACTGAATTTGAAGAATAAAAAGAAAATGGGTTGATTCATTTAAGGAAGATGATACTGTACCAAGCCTTGCAAAATAATAGACTGATCATCTATTTAAAATGCTCAAAAGGCATGGGAAGACGTTCCCTTACATGAAAATGTTGAAAGAGCAAAAAGGGCGTGAAGGAATTAATTGTGAACCAATAACTACTGGGCGTAGTTGTTGAAAAATTCTTTCAATATCCCAAGTGATATCTTTATAAATATGAATAGTTAAAGATAAAATTTTAACCCATTTAAAGCCGTAAACGGAAATGATTCAATCAATCTTATGGTTGGTTGCTAATCTATCCATATTTGGGTTAATGATTAGATTTTAACTAAACATATCAAAAGCATTAATAGTTTCTGAAAATTAAATGTGGGGGAATGGTCATAAATGGTGTTATATTTTTTAGATCATGTAAACAACCATTTATAGGCAAGAAGTATTCAGAAATTGATAATGATAGTTATTAAGATAAATGTCCGTATAAACATTAATCTTAAAATAGTCATTTAAAATAGCTTTATAACAGTAGTATTAACTACTGTTTTTTATTTGATGTAAACATAAGTAAACAATAAGTAAAAACATTGTTTGAATATATAAAAATTGATATAATCCAAGTAGAAACGGGAGATTAAGTGTGTGAGTACCTTATCTATTTAATACCGCATTAGAAGAGAGGGTGAAGATATGAATAACGAAAATTATGCACAGGAATTACTTATCTTAATTAGGAGCAATATTAAGGATGCCGATTTAAAGGAAAAACTCGATGATTATCACGAAAACGACATTGCAGATGTATTGCCATTATTGACTAAAGAAGAAAGACAAAAACTTTATAGAATTATTGGTGTTGAAAGAACAGCAGAAATCTTCACATACTTAGAAGACTTTTATAAATATTTTAAAGAGTTAAATATTAATCAATTTGCAAAAATCATTGAGAACATGGATTCAGATGAAGCTGCAAGAATGTTAGACGAATTAGATGAAGTAACCGTAAAAAGAATAGCAAAATTAATTGATGAAGATGTTAGAGAAGATATTCGTTTAATTAGATCATATGATGAAGAAGAAATTGGTTCAAAATTAACAACAAACTTTATTGTTGTAGACAAAGAAATGACTATTAAAGAAGCAATGAAATCTTTAGTACAGCAGGCTGAAGAAAACGATAATATATCAACAATATATGTAGAAGACTCAGATGGTAAGTATTATGGAGCAATTGATTTAAAAGATTTAATTGTCGCTAGGGCAGAAGATGAGTTAGAAAAACTAGTAAGTACATCATATCCTTATGTATTAGATCATGAAAAAATTGCAGACTGTATTGATAGAATCCTTGACTATGAAGAAGATTCAATTCCAGTTTTAAATAGTAAAGAAGAAATAATTGGTATCATAACATCACAAGACTTAATTGAAGTTGTAGACGATGAAATGGGAGATGACTATGTAAAATTAGCCGGTTTAACCGCTGAAGAAGATTTAAAAGAACCATTAAAAGATAGTTTAAAGAAACGCTTGCCTTGGTTAATAGTATTATTATTCTTGGGAATGATAGTTTCATCAGTAGTTGGCTTATTTGAAAATGTAGTATCCCAAATAGCGATAGTTGTATGTTTCCAATCTCTAATTTTGGATATGTCTGGTAATGTTGGAACACAATCACTTGCTGTTACAATTAGAGTATTAGTTGATGAAGAATTATCAACAGCAAAGAAAATAAAATTAGTATTTAAAGAAATGAGAGTGGGGCTAACTAATGGATTATTATTAGGCTCATTAGCGGCGCTATTTCTAGGATTATATATAATGATTTTTAAAGGAACAACATTTGGCTATGCCTTTGCAATATCTGGATGTGTAGGAATATCTTTATTGGGAGCAATGATCATATCAAGTTTAACTGGAACAATCATTCCAATGTTCTTCCATAGAATTAATGTAGACCCAGCAGTTGCATCAGGGCCACTTATTACAACTGTTAATGATTTAGTTGCTGTTGTAACTTATTATGGATTAGCGTGGTTATTTTTAATAAATATTTTACATTTAAATTAAAAAAAGTGATATTAATTATCACTTTTTCTTATCCTTGCATGTCCTAACAATCCATTTGGATTCGGTTGTTCAAAGTCCGTATCAATAGCTATATATACATCATAATATGATGCTAAATATTCAACCATCTCGTAATATAAAGATGCGGCATCATCAAATTTTTTTTGTTGTAATAAGAAAACACAACCACTTAAGTAATTAGCAACCAATTTTCTTGCTATCTTTTTTTTATTTTTATCGCATTGTAAATGAAGTGCAATTTCTGGTCCAATAGAATCATATTGAATTAGTAATGGAATATATTCTTCATGTTTAGCAAGATAATCATCTCTAAATGATCTCATTGCTTTAAGAATACTAGAATCATCATCTAATCCAATTATATCGCAAACAATTGTAGTAATAAAACATCCTCCAGGTTTTGAATATGAACCAAACCATGTTGTTTTTGGAGGCTCTAATGCCTTCAAAGCGTCTTTTATATTATCATCAGTTACCTTTTTGTTTTCAACATAACCATTAAACAATGAATTACATGAATCTCCTGGAGAAAAAAAGTCCTTTTTATTGTGACAATAATAACCAACTGGAACCTTAATCTTTGATTTGTCCCCTAAACTATATCCCATGCATGTTGCACATTTTCCGTAATAATCTTTTTTTAATCCCATAATTATCCCTTCGTAAGGCGTATTGTACCATAAATACCTATGTCAATCAATTGTTTTTTGCAAAAAAAAGTTATATCATTAAAATGAGGTGTTTTATGAAATTATCAAAGTCAAAATACTGTTTAGGATATCAATGTAAAAAGATACTTTGGCTAAATAAAAATAAGCCAGAAGAAAAACAAGAAATAGATAACGAAGCAGTTTTAGAAAACGGTACTAATGTAGGTGAACTGGCCAAACAACTCCTAGGCGAACACGTAGACATTGAATATAGTGATAATCTATCAGATATGATAGAAATGACTAAAGATTATATTAATAAAAATAGAACAACAACTATTACAGAAGCCTCATTTGATTATGATGATAATTTTTGTAGTGTAGACTTACTTAAAAAAAATGGCGATAAATATGAAATTTATGAAGTAAAAAGTTCTACTGAAGTAAAAGATATTTACATGGAGGATGCATCCTACCAATATTATGTATTAAGAAGTCTTGGATATAATGTAACTAGAGTTTGTATTGTGACGATTGATAATACTTATGAGCGTGGAGAAGAACTAGATATACATAAACTATTTAAGATAAATGATATAACTGATTATGCTCAAGAAAGATTTGCTACAATTGGTGATGATATTGCTCAAATTAAAGAAGAAGGGGATCAAAGAGAAGAAGTACAAACTCCTATATCGGAACATTGCTTCAAACCATATGAATGTCCATTTTTTCAATATTGTTTAGGCATAAAAGAAAAGAACGTCTTTGATTTAAGACGAGTTAATATTAAGAAAAAGTTTAAACTATATAACCAAGGATATAGAACGTTTGAAGAATTAATGCAAAGTGATTTGGATAATAAATTAAAAATGCAAATCGACTTTGTAATAGATAATAAACCCGATCTAATAAACTATGAAAAAATTTCGGAATTTTTATCTACATTAACACTACCATTATACTTCCTAGATTTTGAAACATTTCAACAATCTATACCTTTATATAAAGGAACTCATCCATATGAACAAATACCATTCCAATATTCATTACACTTATATAATGAAAATAGGGAATTAGAGCATAAAGAATTCTTAGCGGAAGCAAATATAGATCCAAGACGTTCTCTAGCGGAATCTTTAGTTAGAGATATACCAAGAGGTGTATGCGTACTCGCATATAACATGTCTTTTGAAAAAACAGTTATTAAGAATTTAGCAAAACTATATCCAGATTTAAGAGAGCATCTATTAAATATTGCATCTAATATTAAAGACTTAATGAAACCATTTTCTGAATATAGTTACTATTCGAAAGATATGCAAGGATCTTATTCAATTAAATATGTATTACCAGCTTTATATCCAAATGATCCAAGTTTAAATTATCATAATTTGGAACAAGTTCATAATGGCTCAGAAGCAATGGCAACATATGCTAGTTTAGGACAATTTACGAAAGAGGAACAGCAAATAATAAGAAGAAATCTATTAGAATATTGTAAACTTGATACATATGCTATGGTAAAAATATATGATAGATTAGTTGAAATACAAAAAATCCATGCAAGGCAACGTGTAAGAAATGACCAACATTGATAATATTTTTAAAAGTGTTATAATCTAATGCGAGGGAGTGATAAGGTGGTAATATTTTTACAATACGCGTTAATATTTATCTCTGGATGTATAGTTGGATGGGTATTAGAATTATTATTTAATAGAATATTTAATAAAAAATGGATAAATCCAGGATTCTTGGTTGGTCCATGGTTGCCAATATATGGATTTGGAGTAGTTGCTATGACACTTATTTATTCGTCATTAAGCGATAATCTTGAGCCATGGCTAATTGTACTAATAATGACAACATCAATGACATTATTGGAATTAATTTGTGGAATAATATTTAAAAAGTTTTTTGGAGTAAGACTATGGGATTACTCCATGTATTGGGGAAATATAAAAGGATATATATGTCCTGTATTTACAATGCTATGGTTAATAGCATCGATTCTATATTATTTCGTTATTTCAAAGCCGATAATCTCCATGACTAGTTGGTTAACTTCCCATATTACATTCTCATTTGTAATAGGATTATTATATGGAATTTTAGCCATAGATGTAGTTTATTCAACAAGAATTATTATTAGAATTAAACAATACGCAATAGATAATCAAATACTAGTTAAATATGAAGAATTAAAACTCAATATTAGAGAATTAAGTGAAAAGTATAAAAAGAAATATTCATTCTTCTTTCCATTTAAAAACTTTGACATTCTTATTAAAAAGACAGAATCTTTTGCAACAACATTATTTAACAAATTATTTATAAAAAAAGTTAAAAAAGAAATAAAAAAATAAACTCTTAGATAAGAGTTTATTTTATTTGTCAAAATATTTTAACAATGATATATAAATAAATAATATTGTTTCTATTATCATAAAAAATATGATGAATATACTAATAAAAATAAATAATATATAACTAAATGAACTATAATCAACGTAATTTTTTAATAAGAATACCATTATTATGGAAATTACGAATGAAGATAGTATACTAACAACAATGCTTAATGAAAAGGGAATATTAGCATCTATTCTTAATAAAGCGTCTTTCATATTTTTCTTTCTAGTTTCTTTCATAACAACCATCCTTTATTCACTGACATTATAACACTAATTAAAAAAATAAAAAAGTTGGTAATTAATCATTATCAACTATTATTTATTTTTTTTCTTCTTTTTAGCTAAGTCAATATTAACTAGTTTAACCTTAACACCTTTTTTAGCAGAAAACATATATTTTTTTCCTTCAGGTAATCTACTTTTATAAACTCTCATTTTTAATACCTCCGTCTTCTTTTTCCTTAGGTATTATAACATACAATTTCATAAAAGTATAAATTTATTTAAAATAATGACGTTTTTGCACAGCAAAAGGGGAATAAATGAAGTTAAAATAAGCGTTTTTTTAATTTCTTCTTGATTTTACCTATGTTATATGTTAATATTATTTCGTGCTGCAGATGTAGTTTAATGGTAGAACTAAAGCCTTCCAAGCTTTTGACGGGAGTTCGATTCTCCTCATCTGCTCCATATAAAAAATACTCGGTTTGACCGAGTTTTTTTGTGTATTTTAATTTGCTCTATATTCATCGTAGTATTCACTGCCTTTGTAGTATGCATTTTCATCTCTACTTAGTATAGTTTTGCCAAAAAATATATATGTTAATACATTATCAGAATTAGGCACATAATTATCTGAAGAGTTTGCATCAAATAATTGATCGTTTAGTACTTCAATATAATAAATACGTTCCTTCAAACCATCAATTTTATTGACATCTTTAACAGAGAAGATATGAAACGAATAATTAATATTATCAAAAGTATCAAAAATATCTAAATTTTTAAAATCATCTTCTTGAACATTAGACAAATCTTCGGTGGTAATAATATAAATACCCATATCAATTTCAGAAAGATCGGAAAGACTTTTAACGGATGGCTCAAATGTAAGTTTGAAGCGACTGCTACTAACCGCATCCCAATAAAAAATCTTTTCAGAATCGACAGGCATATAACTAATAAACTCATCTACTATATCTTTTAAATGTACATCAGTACTTAGGGTATTTGTACTAAATTGATACTCTGCATAATAAGAATTCTTATTAATAATAAGATCTGCTGTTAATGCACCGCACGCATGGAAAGATATTGATGGCACTGGGCTTGTTCCGCTCGTATAAACACCACATTTAATGTTTTTTAATTTTGCGTCTTTTCCATAAGTATCTTTTATTTGCTCCTTAAAAGTTTTACTATATTGTTTTACATATTGATTAGCTTGCTTTCTCGCATCCCACCATTCGCATCCAGTCAAGCATAAAACGCACACTAAAAGAATAACTATAAATATTTTTTTCATAATTTTTAACCTTTCGATATTAATAATATCCATATATAATCTCATAAAAATTATATCATACTAATTGAGGTGTTATATAAATATTAAATAATAAGACGTAAAGAAAAAAGAACGATTAGCCGTTCTTTTTATTTTTTGCAAAATACCAAATTGCACCACCAACAAGTAATAAAACAACCACTCCCGCAACTATAATAATAATAGTAGTATTATTTGTTTCTTTATTTGTGTTGTTTGAATCTACTGGAGTAGCAACATCACTATTTTCTGAAGATGTATTTTCATCGGGTTTTGTTGTTGGATTATCATCAGGTCTAGTAGTTGTTTCATCAGGTTTTGTTGCTGTATTATCGCCTGATGAGATGCCAGTGGAGTCATCAGGGTTTGTTTCTGCCCTTTTTGGAACTACATTTATATCCATAGCTACGATAGCATCATTATATGTGGCATAAATGGAAGTGCTTCCTTCTGAAATAGCAGTTACCTTACCATCCTCATCTACTCTTACTATGTTTGAATCATCGCTTTCCCAAATGACACCATTTAAATTAGCTTCGCCAACAAACCAACCACAATCAGTTGGATTATCACAATCCTCGTTTACGCGGCCCATGACAACATATAGTTGTGATGTTTCTCCAACGGCCATTTCAGATGCTGTTTTCCAATTAATTTTATCACCAACATCAAGCTTTTCAGTTGTGAAAATTAGTTCTGGTAATGTTTCAGCCATAACTTTTGAACTGAACATAATAATTGAAAATATAATAATTAAAAATAATAATATTTTACTTTTTTTCATAATACTCTAACCTTTCTATCTTTATACATTAATAATAACATTTTTATTAAAAAAATATAATAGTATATTGGAGAAAATTTGACAAGAATAATACCACTTCAAGATAACTCACTATTAAACATAGAAGAAATAAGTAGTAAATACAACCAAGCAAGATAAAAGAGAGAGGTAATTCTCTTTTTTAATCTTCTATTGTAGGTTCAAATTCTACATATTTTATGATAGGAATTTCTTCCTTAATTTCTTTCTTTATCTTTTTCTCTAACTTAAAATATTCTTTCATTGTAATTGATGGGGATACTCTAATAGTAACCTGGACACTATAATATGCTACCATTTTAATAAGTCTTATACTATCGTATTCCACATTTTTATGTTTATTAACAATTTGAGTAATCGCATCGGTTATTTCTTTATTTTCTTCTGTATGTGTTAACAATGAAATAACATTAAAATATACTAACTTTATAGAGGTATTAAATACTACAAAACACATTAGTAAACTTCCGATTTTATCGAAATCTATAAAGATAGCTAATCTATCACCAACTATAACTAATAACGATACAATTAAAACTACAACAGTAGAAACAAGATCGGCATTAGATTCCTTAGATGCTTCTATCATTATTTCACTTTTATGAGTTTTACCAAAACTTCTTAACAAATAAACAACAATACTCTTTAATACTATAATTAAAAATAATATTAAGAATAGTAATGGTTTGATAACTACTTCAGCTTTCATAAAGAATACTTGATATAGAATAAATAGACCAATTAAGAATAGAAGCACACCAGTTAACAAATTAGCAACACTATATATTTGCCCATATCCAAAAGGGTATTTTTTATTAGCTCTTCTTTTACCAATTTTGCTTGCAATCAAACTAATGATGTCTGTAAAGAAATCGACAAACGATTGAATGGAATCTGCAATTAATGTGGAAAATGAAAAGACTATTCCACTGACAAGTTTAATAATAGCAATAATAAAATTTAAAATCATTGTAACTATAATAATTGTTTTTTCTTTCATATTACTCACCTTAAAAAAATAATAGCACAAAAATTAATAAATTTAAATTATGATATAATATAAATATAATTAAACATTTATAGAAATTGCAAATCACGGAGATTTTTATGAATATAAATGAGAAATATGAATTTGTAGGTAGAAGGGCAATACAAAGAAATGCAAAAATATCTAATTATGAGTCAAACTTAGGATATCGAAAATCATATATAGATAATATTCTTTCATCTCAAACGATGTTATCCAAAATGCTTCATCCCATAAAACTACATAGAACTAAAAAAGAAAAAGAAAGAATTGATGAGATAGATAAGGAATTTCAAAAAATAAAGAAAAAAGCAGTAAATGAATTTGTAGTTCCATTCACAGGAAACAAAGAAACTGACTATTGTTATGCAGCAGTACATATGAAACCAGATAGGCTAACAATCTTTATGAGCGAAAATCCCGTTAATTCGCCAAAAACAAGAAAATTATTAAAAATAAAAAGGAAAAATGTACAATAGAAACTTTAATGAATAATCTAAATTATGATGAGGAAGAAGCAAATCATATATATGATATTACTCACTCAATCATAATAAACGCAATAAAAAATAGAGTAAAACATCCATTTGGAAATATAAACAATTGCAATTAAAAAAAGTTATCAGATTGATAACTCTTTTTTATATAAACTTTTAATGTCTCTGTGCTTCACGCATTTTTTCTTCCATAATCATTTGCGCAAATTCGGCAAGACCTAATCCATCAGGATTTTTATTCCATTCTCTAGCCCAAGAGTTTTCCCAAGCTCTCATTCTCAACTCATACTCTAGTTCGTTAGCGGAAGAGTAATCAACTTCTAAAAGTTCACCCTCAGCTTTATGATATAAGTCACGTATTTTTTCACATCTGCCTTTTTCAATTTGAATTTTTAAAACAGAAATCGGCCCCAAAATAGTGTTACCTCTTAAAAAATCAAGTTCTTCAGGCTTATAATTTCTAGTATCGAAATTAAAATTATTCATATTAACCTCCATATAAGATTATTGTATAATACAATAATAATTATTTCAATATTATCAGTATTATAAGAAACAATATGATTTTGAATAAAAAACACTAGCATACTGCTAGTGTTTTATTATTTTAAATCAAAAGTTTTAAATTCTTTTTTTTCAATTTCCTTTAACGGAATCATTTCGCTACTAAATTTCCAATCAATTTTATAATCTGGTAATAATTTAGTTTTAATAGGGTTAATTCTAGGGATTAGGATTATTGCTTCAAAAGGACTTAATAATTGTAAGTCTTTAGTGGTTACTAATGGTTCAATTCCATTTGGAGTTTGTTGATCCCCACACATTTTAGATATTTCATCTAATGTTTCTGCATCAGTTGCCATTAAATAAACAATATTTCCGAAGACCATTTTTAATATTTCTGTTCCCTCAGCACCATAAACATTTCTTAATTCTAATAAGCTTCTTACGTAGATACTAAATTTAATATTATTTCCTCTTGCAAGGGAAAGCATATTGTTAAAATCTTTTATTGGAACTAATGTCTCAAAGTCATCGATTACAATATTTAATCTACGATTCTTAGCATTTACAATTGTTGCTGCATAATAGCATTCTTCCACGATTAATGGAATTAGTCTTCTAGAAATGGCTTTGTTATTACTTATAATGAATAATGCAAATTTTCCTTTTTGAACATTCATTACATCAAAGTTAGATGATGATAACATCTTTAATAAAACTTCTCTTGATGCAAATAGTCTCATGTGTTGAACAAATACTGAAAGTATACTTCCTTTTGTATCGGTTGGAGCAAAGACAATGTTTGATAAATTAATATAGGTTGGAGATGTTTTATCAAGCATTTTAACTTTATCAGCCAATTTATCAATATCTGATACAAGATTTAATAAACTATTAATATTAATTTCATCTTCATTTGCATTATCAAATAAATATAATGACAAACCTATAAATAATGAAATTGCTGAATTATTCCAGAATGGATCATCGCTAGCATTAAATACCTCATTACAGCAAAAATAATTACCGATGTTTTCTAACAATTCTACTGCTTCATCTTTTTTACCATTTTTATATAATTTATACGGTAAACTTAGTGGGTTAAAATTATTACCTAGGGTAGGATCATCTAGATTAATTACAACTGTATTATAATTTTGCTTATTTAATTCTCCGGATAATATGTTATATATTTCTCCTTTTACATCGTGAACAATAATTGATTCACTTGCTTTAATTGCAAGTCTAAGTTGTGGTAAAGTGATTGATTGAGTTTTGCCACTTCCTGTAGAACCAATAACCATTGTATGAGTTTCATCATCTTTAATATAAAGATTATTTTCATCATACATCATAGGTATTCCTGATTTTTCTATTTCAGAATCATAACTGACTGGGGTTAGTCTCGATTTAATTTCTTCAACTGTAGCCCATCTTGAATATGCCATGCATATCACTTCCTTTCGAACTCATTATAACTCAAAAATTTTTACAAATTTAAACAAAAATGGCTTTTTAACAAAATGCGTGGTATAATAACACGCAGGTAGGTGGTTATATGTTTTCCAACGACTTAATTTGTAACATACTTGAATATCTAAATAAAAACATAAATAAAGAAATAACAATTGATGAACTTAGTATGTTATTCTATTTTAATAAAACCTATATAATGAAAAAATTTAAAAAAGAATTAAAGGTATCAATACATGAATACATTAATGCAATGAAAATATATAATAGTTTACTTTATTTTAAGGAAGACAACTATATACTAGGCATTGCTTTTAGAAATGGATTTAATTCTTTAGAATATTTTTCAGAAACTTTTAAAAAATATATTGGAGTTAGTCCTGCAATATATAGAAAATATATAAATTATAAAAATATAACCGCCAAGCAAGAAGAAAAAATATTAGAAGGAGTAAATACAATTGCCAACATAAAATCTAATGCATCAAATTATTTAAATCATAGAAGAGTATCTGTTAGTGGCTATGTTAAAAAACTATCAAAATTTGATTAATTTAATGAAAGGCAATATGATAAAGGAGCTTTCCGCAGGCTTCCAGTTTTCCCAACAAAGGATATTGGCTTCCCAATCAATGAGATAATAGAGGGAACAGATGGTTCTCCTAATCGAGTAGTTGAAGCAAATTATAGAGTTAGAAAAAACACTGGCGAATAGTCAGTGCTTTTTATTTCTGCATAATACTTTTTGTGCTTCATGATATCCAGCGTCTACCAGTTTTTCAATAACTTGATTACTTCCTGTTACAATTGACATTCCAACAGGAGTAGTTATTACAACATCAGCTTTAGAAATTGCTACATCAACAGGTCTTTGCAATAGGGGAACAAATCTTTGATAATTCACACTGTTACGAAATGAAGCATATACTAATGGATATTCTAAATTAGGTGGAATATATGGATTGTAAAGTAATCCTCCGTCAAATAATTTAATTTTTTTACCACCTATAATTTTATGCGTGCTTCCATAAAAAACAGGTAATCCCGCTGAAGCACTACAAGCAAATCCTAATGTGTCATCTGGAGTAGTGCTTTTACTAAATAAATGTAATTCCGGCTTTAATAGTCTTCCTTTACAGGCGTTAATCCAACAATCAAGAGGCAAGTCTTTCATTTGAGCCTCATTAGTCACTTTGTTAACAAGTTCTTCAATAACTACAGCGCCACGTCCACCATGTATTTTTGCAGCTTTAGTAATATCATTATTATATTGTAAGAATATTTTACGTATTTCTTCTGCCGAATATCCATATGCAAGTAATGCACCTACAATTGAACTGCCGCTTTCGCCACATACACCTTTAATTGGTATTTTTGCTTCTTCGAGAGCTTTTATTACACCAATAGTAGAGCAGGATCTTACACCACCACCACGAGCAGCTAGAATAACTCCTTGTCTTAATTTATCTATTTGATCTTTTTCTTCTTTTTTTTCAAATTTTTTATTTGTGAAAAAACTTTCAACTAATTTAGGGAAAGCTTCGATACAATAATCAGTACTTTTTTTATCAAGAGAGCCAAATGTATCCATACATAACGAATATAAATCGTCATATTCGCGGTATCCACTTTTTTCTCCTCGTTCATAAATATATGATATCCATTTTCCATCTTTTTTATAAATACAAAAGCCACCGCATCCGCCGCTTTTTTCACTAAAAAAATAGAATTCGTTGGTTAGACCTCTTTCACCAATTAACATTTTAAATATAGACAATATTATCTGTTCTTCATTCGTTAATTCATCAAAATCCATAGTGCTCTCCGTACAATTACAAATATTATACTCTATGGGTTTTGTTATTGCAAATCATCTTATGAAGAATAAATAAAATAAAAAACACTAACATAATAGTTAGTGTTTTTTACTAAAAGATTATTTACCTTTTAAAACGTATTTATAGAATAATCCAGCAAGGATTGCTCCTACTACTGGTGCAACGATGAAAATCCATACATGAGTTAATGCACTTCCACCTTGTAATACAGCTGGTGCTAAGCTTCTAGCAGGATTAACACTTGTTCCTGTAAATGGTAAACCAAATAAATGAACAAGTACAAGCGTAAGTCCAATTACAATTCCTGTAACATGACCGTTTTCTTTTTTATCAGTTACACCAAGTATTGTTGCTGTAAATATAAATGTTAGTATTATTTCAACAACAAGTGCAATCCATATTGTTGTATTTCCAACTAATCCGTTTGCTCCTAAGGCAGAAAAACCACCTAATACTAGAGCAAGTAATAGGGAACCAACAAACGCACCAATTACTTGGGCAATAATATAGCGAATGCATTCTTTAACTTCCATTTTACCTGCAACAGTTAAGGCAATTGATACAGCTGGGTTAATATGACAACCAGATACATTGCCAATGCTATAAGCAGCAGCAACGATTACAAGTCCGAATGCAAGTGAAGTAGCCACTAGGTTAACTCCAGAAGTAACTGCAACACCACAAGCAATTAGTGTTAATAACATTGTTCCTACACCTTCAGCAATATACTTTCTCATTCTACACCTCCTCAACACAATTATAACATAATTCTATCAAACAAAAACACTAGTAATACTAGTGTTTTAATAATCATAATGGCACGGAATCAATAGGGGTTTCAACCTTATTTAATTACAGAATTGTAAGTGTAATACTAAAATCTATATTGATAATTATTTTTATCATCATCCCACAAAGTAGGTTTATATACAGTTCCTAAAAATAGTATAGTATTACTATTTTTTTCTCTTAATACAAACATAAATGGTCTATCAATTACAATATTTAATATTTGCTTAGGATCAATAAAAGCTGCTCCACATAATATATCTACTACTGTAGCAGAAGCTGCTTTTAATCCATTCTCAGAAAAATCTATATTAGATTTATGATGTATCTTCATCCCATCATTTCTATCTGTTATATTTTTCAAATCAGGATTATTTAAATCTAAGCCTAATGAACTAAATGTTTTATTTGCATTTAAATCATAACTAAATGAGAATTTAGGAATACTAATATTTACAACTCTAGGATCGTCCTTTAATTCAATTAAATTACTTAATATATTATTTAGTTTATTATCATCTATGTTATTAATATAATCATTTAATTCAATATTATCAGGTTGAATTAAAACACATTCATATCTATTATTATCATATTGTTTTAATTCTAATCCTACTGATGTAACCTCATCATCCTTATAATATGCTGCATTATATTTAGAAAAACCATATACATAACTAGCTATTAGATTTTCAAATTTTCCTTCACCAACTTTATCTCCTCTTATTTTATATGGCCATTCCATATCTACTGCAAGTGTATTAATTAATAATAAATTACCAGATATTTCTTTAAGCATATTCTTTATTTGCCCAAATGTATTTCCTTCAATATAGTTATTAATTATATCAACATTATCTAATGGATCTAATACCACATCAGCATTATATTTATCTTTAATAATACTCTTATAACTTTCATTTATTAGTATATTATTACTATCTTTGATATACATTCTATTTAGTATAGATAACACATTTTCTATATTATCTAGTTCAGTTATTTTTTCACTTTTAAGTATATTGTCTAATTCTTCTATAGTATGCCCGTTTGCTCCTTCATAAAGCATAGATAGGGCAATTAATAAAGAATAAGGGCTATATATTTTATTCTCTTTTTCATTATTTAATTTAAGAATTTCTATTTTATTCATAATCACATCTCCTTATATATATATATATAATACTTTAAAATGCCTTTATTAGCAATTTAAAAAACACTAACAATAGTTAGTGTTTTAATATTCTAAATGGCAGGGTAATCATAAGGGTTTAAAACTTTTTTAATACCTTTACAAACTATTATACTTCTTAATTTGAAGTAGTAAAACTTCTCGTAAGTTAGTAATATTACAATCATACATGAGATGTGAAAAATATTCAATTCTTATGGTAAAATAGATATATATAGTTTAAATGTTATCAAAACGGGCGAATATTCCTGTGAAAATTGGTAGAGATTATATTTTAAAAATCATATGATTGTATTTGAAAGAAGGAATGATTATGGAAATTGGAAAAAAGATTATGGACTTAAGGAAGAAAAATGGTCTTTCTCAAGAAGAGCTTGCTGAAAAAGTAGGTGTTGCAAGACAAACTATTTCAAAATGGGAATTAGGAGAAACATCACCAGATTTAAAACAATCAAAAGAACTATCTAAAATATTTAATGTGAGTTTAGATGAATTAACTGATAATGATATTAAAAATGTTCTAGTTGAAAAAACTTCTAATACTGAAAAACTAGCTGGCTTAATTTTAAAACTAATTAAATTTATAGTTGCCTTTATAATAGTTGTACCAATTCTTCTAATTACATTACGAATTGTTTTTAAAAATATCCATGAAAAGAATTCTGGAAGATTAATGAATGTTTCTATTGAATGTAATCTTCATAATGAAACATATGGATACGAATTTAACTATTTTGAAACAACAGGAGAAATTAAAGAAGCAGGCGGAGATGGTTACTTAGCAAATATAACTGGTTTAGAAAAGTATAGTGATGCATATCAAACATTAGATGTTATAGATGCTTATGTGAAGAATAATGGTGGAACTTGTGAAAGAAGTGAAGCTAAACCAGTAGAAGATGAATGATTGTCATATTAATAAAAAAACTCAAACTGCGTGTGTGAAAAAATGTGTAAACAGTATCAATCCATGATTAGAAATAAGTTTTATAGCTTATTTCTTTTAGTTACATTAATAATAGCATACATTTTTTGTCAGTGTTACTATTAATTTGTCTTTTTCAATGATATAATTGATACATAAACATCATTTAGAAAGGATAGTATATGAAAAAAACACCTAGATATAATAATGCTTTAGATATTATAAAAGTAATTGCAACAATACTAATAATTGGTTCACATTGTTTGCCATTATTTACTAATGAAGCTTATAACTATTATTATGGACAATTTATTTTCAGGTTTTGTGTGCCATTGTTTTTTTTAACTTCAGGTTACTATTTTATTCAAATGAATAAACAACAGCAAAAATCATATATTAAAAGAATCTTTTTACTATATGCAATATCAACTTTTTTGTATATTCCTTTGGAAATATATAATAATGTACCCGTAAAAAAAATCTTATATTATAGTGTATATGGATATATTCATCTTTGGTATCTTTCAGCTTTATTAATTGGATTAATTATTTATTATTATCTAAACAAGTATAAAAACATTAATTATTTAATTATTCCATTATTATTAATTGGTATTTTTTTTGGTGAATATTATAAATTATTTGATATTAATGTTTTTAAAAAGATACATTATTTGTTAAAATTTCTAGGTACAACTAGAAATTCGATTTTTTTAGCTTTTCCTTTAATAACAATTGGTGGTTTAATTTATAAAAATAAAAGTAAATTATTTAAAATAAAAACTATTGCTTATGTATTATTAATGGTTATATCAATTTCACTTACTTTTCTTGAAAGCAAATTTTTATATCATGCTTTAGATTATGATATTCATTTAGATGCAACTTTT
>JAEEKZ010000043.1 GCA_016288635.1 Caryophanales bacterium | reverse complement strand
CATTCTTTTCTTCACTTTCAAATTTGTTATACCAAAGCATAGCAGTAAATACTCCTTTATTATTTGTAGCATAATCGTAAAAGGCATAACACATATTTTTCAAAGCATCATAACCTGCTAGACCAACAGCTGATTCAATGGCTTTTCCTCCTAGTTCTTTCCATCCATAAAGCATAAGTCTTTCTTTTATTTCATCAAGACTTGAAATATGATTATATAAAGATGGAGATTTAATATTTAGTTCTTCAGCAATCATTTTTAAAGATAAGTTATCTAAACCAACTTCATTTGAAAGTCTTGCAGCCGTTTCAATAATAAGCTCATCACTAATAATATTCTTTGCCATCTCAACCTCCTAACTAATGATATTTATATTATAGCTAATCACATTAGTTTAGTCAATAATAAAAGGAGAAATTATAAAAATAATCTCCCCTATAACTTACTATTTTTTGTTTGTTAAACCTTTGCAAGTTTCAATTACAATCTCTTTTAATAATTCCTTGTTATCTACATCATCTACTAAATACATAAGTTTTGCTGTTTCATAAGGTATTTGTTCTTGCATATTATATTTCTTATTAGTTTCAACTATTTTTACAAGTAGTCTATTGTCATATATTCCACCAAATAAAACATCATTATAATACAATAAGAACTCACCCATCATAGCTTTGCAAGTTATATTATCTAATAAATCTAACTGTTCTAATATAAATTCTTTATATTCTTTTGATGTTGCCATAATATATCACTCCTATTTTTTTATCTAACTTGTTTGCAATATTACAATACTCTGAACATATGCAATATATTAAGTATCTGTACTTTCAAATTCTAATACAATAGCTGGACTTTTCTTATTTATAGAGTCTTTCTTCAAAAGAATACTATTAATATTTCCTTTTGCTATTTCCAAGTCATGAACACTATTTATGTTATTTCCTTTACTATAATATTTAGTATTAGAATTAAATTCAACTAATGTGCTAAATCTTTCATTAGTTAAATCATCTCCTATAATATCTCCATAGCTTATTTTAACAATTGCAGTATTTCCGTTTTCAATATTTATTTCTTCTATACTAATTGAATTAACACTATAAATTCTCTCGTCTTCCGTTAGTGTTAAATTATATAATAGCTCTTGATTTAATTCTTCTCCTGATAAGTTTCTATAAACTAGAATTTGTTTTTCAAAAGGATGTATATAATCTCCAACCTTTACATCAGATAAATTTATTTCTTTAAAAGTTCTTCCATTCATGCAAGAAAATTTATTCTTTTCAAAATAGTATTTCTTGGAATCTTTATTAGAATAATATATATAATTATTATCTATTTGGTCTATTATTCCTGAATTTACAACTTGATTATCTAATATTTTTTGAGTTATATCTTGTGGTATATTATTTTCATTAGATTGATTGTTTGACATTTCATTGTTCTCGGATTTTGCATTATCCAGCAATTTACCTTTTCTAATTGCTTCCAATATATCAATACTTTTATCATCATTTCTATAAATAGTACAACAATAGTTATTATTTTTTAGTTCTTTTAAATCTCTTCCATAAATATCAGATGTTATAACATATTTTTTTATATCTTTGTTATTTGTTTCAAAATATACTTGATAGTATATATCTCTATATGTTTTTGGAATTTGAAGCTCTTTTAAATCAATATCATTTAAAATTTCCGTGCAATTTAATAATTCAATGATTTCTTTCTTTTGACTATCACTAATATTTTGTAAATCATATTTGTTATTTCCAAATATATTAAAAAAGATAATATTACATATAACAAATAAAATTATTAATATTGCCATAACTATACCTATTACTTTTTTCATATATTAACTCATCTCCTAATTACTTTTATTGAGTATTAATATAAGCTTAACTGTTTTCTATTATAGCATACATTTTATTTTTTGTCTTTTTGTTATGCTATTCTTATAAAATAGAATTTCTATACAAACGCTTAACTTCTGCCATTATTCTTGTATTATAATAAATGTAGCCCCAGTTATGCCATCATCATTGTTCCAATTATACTCTGTTCCAAATGTAGTATGACTTTTTTTCAATTTTGGTATATAGCTATTATAATATTCTTTTTCTTCATCATTTAGGTAAATTCCTCTTAGATAATAAATGCCATTATAGTATTCTAAATCTTTTATTTCAACTTTAGTTTTATCAGTGTTTTTACCTTTATAACAAGAATACACTCTTATAAAAGAATTAATATTGTTTTGCGTATTTTGTACAAAATTATCTAATTGCTCAATATTATTAGATATAATCTTATTATTCTGTAAGACAATACATCCATCTGTTATTGCATTTTCAACACTATAATCTTGTGGAAGATCTTTTACATCCTTAAACTTCCCTGTATTAAATGTTCTTTGTTCTATTATTACATCAGCACTATTTCGTAATAAGGACCTGTCCACAATTGCATACCAAATATTACTTTCTACATCATAGTTAGGATTTTCTTTTTGTTTCATAACAATATGTATTGTATCATCATCTGCATAAACATTATGTATTGTAAGGTCTTTTTCATGTGGCTGTCTTATATTTTCATTAGCAATAATAACTACAAAGTTTTCCTCAAAGTTTATCTCTTCTGCCTCTGGGAATTCGTTAATTCTTGATTTATATACTTCATAATCTGCCCTGTTATCTATAATTCTATGGTATAAGCTATTCTTACTATTCCAAGTCATGTCGTTTGCCATTAAATTTATTTTATATTCTGTATGTCCATCTCCCAAATCGAATAATCCTCTTGATTTGACTTCATCTTGTTTTTTTATAAATTCATTGTAAATCACTATTCCTGCATAAGTTATTCCAGTTAGTAGAACAGAAACACACATAATTATAATAAAAACTTTTGCAACTTTATTCATTTCATCAAATCCATTCTTTATTAGAATTTTGCGTAATTCTTTTTTTCCTCTATGAATAAGATTTTTCACATTTTGAATTGACTCCCCAAGTATTTGTGCTGTTTCTTGATATGATAGTTCTTCAATTTTCACCAAGTATATTGCATTTTTATATCTATCATCTAACATATCTATTGCATTCAATATTTCTTTTCTTTTTTCATTTTTCGTTACAATATCTGCAACATCTTGTCCAATCTGTTCTGCACCATTTAAGATATATTCCTCATTTATTTCTGTTCTTCTTTTTTCCATATTTATTTGATTATATGCTCTACTTTTTGCAACTAAATATAAATAATATTTAAAAGTATATCCCTCTTTAATTTTATTTTGCATAACATAAACAAAGACATCTTGAGTAATATCTTCAGATTTTTGATAATCCTTTACTATATTGTAAACAAAGTATTGGATTTTGTCCTTATACTTGTTATATAGCAATTCAAAAGCACCTTTTTCTCCTTCTAAATACTCATTATATAGTTTTATATCTAAATCTTTTTCCATATCTTACCCTGCTTTCATATATACAAACAGATGAAAAATAAAAAAGTTTCAAAATCTTATAAAATAAATAGTGGGATTTTTGAGTTTTAGTAAATTTCTCAAAAACCCCACAAATATTTTTCTATGTGTTCATTAATATTTTGTAATAATCTCTTTAGTTTTTATTTTTCTTTCAAGTATCTTTTCAATAAAAATGTTAGGAAATATGGGAATGTATAGAATTTACCATTAAATCCAATATTTTTATTACAAAACTTGATTCCATATTTTATATCTTTATAATTATCACTATTAATCAAATTATTTAACGATGCTGTTGCATTATCATTTGCTTTAACTTCAACAGGTATTAATGAATCTCTATCTCTAATAAAGAAATCCATTTCAATTGT
>JAEEKZ010000004.1 GCA_016288635.1 Caryophanales bacterium | reverse complement strand
TTTTCATGTACTCATAAATATAAAGTGACTTTTTATAATCATCCCAATTTGAATCTATTCCAGACTCTAATTCTTCAATAGCGTCAATAATATCAATAAATTCTATATTATCATAAGTGACCTTGCCATAAACTTTAGATAAATCAGGGCTTTTCATTCCTTCTAAATAATCTTTAGTATATCCCCCAATAATTCTAATCTTAACATTAGATGGTAAACTTCTTGCAATAGTAGAATTAATACCTATAGTGTTCTTTAATTCTATTAATGCATTTTCATCTTTCAACTTTGATATATCAACATCAAAAATAGAATCTCCTTTAATTACACAATCAAAACCAGAATATGCAAGTTCTTCATTAAAAATATCTCTTTTCAAATTAACCATATTATCACCTGTCACTAGTACTAACGTTTATAGGGCCTAAAATATTTTCTTCATTATCTATTATCCAAACATAATATCTTTTATGAAAATAAATTGGTACTTTTGCTTCATTTGTCTCAAAGCTTTTCCAACATAGAGATTTATAATTAGGAACAGTTTTAGTAGTTTTTACACAATAAGATTTAACATTACCAAATGAATCAATAATTAAGCTATTATCATCAACATGAACTGATTTTATTTTTAAATTAATACTATTATTTATTTCAGCATTATAAGATCTATTAAACTCATCAACTAAAACATTTTTAACGGACACTAAAGTAAATATTGAAATGATAAGAGTTCCTGCAAACGCTATAAATAATATTCCTTTACTACTCTTCTTCATTATTTCACCCCCACATAATCATTAAATAATTTTGTATACAACGGTTTAATTAATTCACCCAAAATAAAGGTTAATAGACATATTCCAAGCGTAATAACTATATCGGTAATTCCAATTCCATCAACTATAAAAAATTTAGAAAGACCAGTAGTTAAAACTATAATTTGTATCACAATTAAGGCTAAAAGTCCTATTGATAAATTTTTGTTTTCAAATATTTTGAAATTAAGAACTGATTTTTTAAGATTTCTACATGACAATGAATATAATAGTTCATTAGCAACCAAATATATAAACATTAATGATCCTGCTATTCCAATATCACGTGTTTTAGCATAATAAATAAATAAAATAATCATTATCATCGATTTAAAAATAGCGCTTCCTATAATTTTCGAAGTTAAAAATGGTGTAAAGAAACTAGAATTAGATTTATTAGACAAATTATCATCCATAATATCATTATCAGCTTTTTCAAAAGACAACATTATTGCAGGAATAGAATCGGTTACTAAGTTAATCCAAAGCAATTGTAAAGTCGTAAACATTTCCATATTTAAAAGCATTGACACAAATACTAAAATTACTTCAACAATATTGCCTGCCAACAAATACAATATAACTTTCTTAATATTAGAAGTTATTCGCCTTCCTTCTTCCACGCCATCAACAATAGTAGAAAAACTGTCATCGACCAAAATACAATCAGCCACTTTTTTTACAACTTCTGTTCCAGTAATCCCCATTCCTATACCAATATCAGCCTTTTGAATAGCAGGGGCATCATTTACACCGTCGCCAGTCATAGCAACCACATAACCCTGAGATTGTAGTGCTTCAACTATGCGAAGTTTAGCATTTGGACTAATTCTAGCATAAACTTGATATTTTTTTACAGCTTCTTTTAACTCAGCATCAGTCATCTTATCAATATTTCGTCCTTCAATTGCTTTGTTATCAGCGTCAATTATATTAACTGATTTAGCAATAGCAATAGCGGTATTAATGCTATCGCCAGTTATCATTATTGGTCTTAATCCTGCATGATAACAAGTTGAAATAGCATAAGGAACACTATCCCTAGGAGGATCCATCATACCAATTAAACCTAAAAATATCATATCTTTTTCAGGATTATCAATATTTTTATCTTTATATGAACAAGCCAATAACCTTAAAGATTTCTTAGATTGCTCTTTTTCAATATCAAAGATTCTTTTTCGATAGTTAGAATCAACCTCATAAATCTTACCATTTTCTAAATAATATGAACAATTATTTATTATTGAATCAAGGCTACCTTTAGTAAAAGAATACTTTTTACCATTAAACGTATTTATAGTACTCATCATCTTTCTATCAGAATCAAATGGATACTCTTTTATTCTTTTGTCTTGAACCAAATTACTACCAATTATATTCTCTAAATATTTATAGATAGATACCTCAGTTTCATCACCCATATAATTTTTTTTGTTTTTAACAACATTTTGACAATTAGTAAGACAATGTACAAATAATTCACTATCACTTAATTTATCTTTTTCAGTATATAAATTATTATTTACATAAACCATTTTTACTAACATTTTATTTTGTGTAATAGTCCCAGTTTTATCTGAGCAAATAACATCGGTAGATCCTAATGTTTCAACAGAAGCCATCTTACGAATAATAACATTTTTTTTAGCCATTGCTGTCATCCCAAGAGATAAAATTATTGTTATAATTGATGACATCCCTTCAGGAATAGCTGCTACAGCAAGAGAAATAGATAACATTAACACATCAAAGAAATCATGTTTTAATAATAAGCCAATAACCATCATAACAACAATAATCAATAATATTATGTAAGTTAGAATTCTACTAATTTGATTAACTTTCTTTTGAAGAGGAGTAGCATCGCTTTTCTTATCTGATAAACTAGTGGCTATTTTACCAAGTTCTGTATTCATTCCTGTAGCAGTCACAACTACAAAAGCATGCCCATTAGTAACATTACATCCCGCAAATACCATATTACTTCTTTCATATAATTCTTTGTCCTCTTTAATATCGCTGCTATCTTTTTTTATAGATTTTGATTCTCCAGTTAGAGTTGACTCATTAATCTCTAAAAATTCAGAATTAATTATTCTAGCATCTGCCGAAACATAATCACCAGCCTCTAATTCTAGAATATCGCCGACTACGACCTTTTTAACATCAATAAGTTTTTTTACGCCGTTTCTAATTACATAATTATTAGTAACAAACATTTTATTTAATTCTTGTATTGCTACATCTGCTTTTCGTTCTTGAATAAAACTTAAAACGGCATTAATTATAACTATAACTATAATAACAATAGAATCAATATATGATTCATTTCTCACATATGAAATAATTGCCGAAAATATTGAAGCAAATATAAGAAGTATAATCATAAAATCATTAAACTGTTTTAATAATAAAATGAATGGACTTTCTTTCTT
>JAEEKZ010000003.1 GCA_016288635.1 Caryophanales bacterium | reverse complement strand
GGTGACACTTATACAACATTAGATGGAGTAGAAAGAAAACTAACAAGCAATGACTTAATGATTAAAAATGGAGACCAATACTTTTGTATTGCGGGTGTCATGGGTGGATTAGATAGTGAAATACTACCTGATACAACATCAGTATTCTTAGAAAGTGCAAACTTTGATGCTGGATCAATTAGAAAAACAGCAGTTGCATTAGGTCTAAGAACTGAAGCATCAGCTAGATATGAAAAATCATTAGATCCTAATATGACAATTATTGCTCTAAAGAGATTAGTTTATCTATTAAGATGCGAGAACCCAGATATGAAAATAGTATCTAATTTAACAGATGTATATCCAAATAAATTAGAGGAATGTGAAATAGAATTAACTAAACAAAAGTTAGCTGTATATATGGGTAAAGAACTAGAAGATAAAGAAGTAGAAAAGATACTTGAATCGCTTGGATTTGGTGTTAAAACTACTGCTAAATCATATAAAGTAACTGTACCTACATTTAGACATAGTAAAGATATAAATATACCTGAGGATTTAATCGAAGAAATTGCAAGAATGCATGGATTCGAAAACATTGAGGAAACATCATTAAACTTAAGTTTATATTCTAAAGAAGTAGAAAATATATTCACTCAAGAATACCAAGTTAAGAGTTTACTAGCTACTAAATATAACCTACATGAAGTTCATAGTTATGTTTGGTATGATACTGAAATGTTAAAGGCTGTAGGTATTGAAAAAGATGGTGTTAAATTAATAGGTAAAACAGAGAACAATGTCTTAAGAGATGACTTAAGTTTCTCATTATTAAACATTGTTAATGCTAACTTCAAAAATATGAATAAATTTGGTTTATTTGAAATAGGAACCACTATTGAAAATAAGACTGAAAATCATAGACATTTATCTATCTTGTTATGTGACGAAGATAAAAATGTTGAGGAAAACTATAACTTAGCAAAAAGCATAGTTGCTGTATTATTCAAACAATTAAAGAATTTTGATATTAAATTAGAAACTACTGAAACAGGTAAAGAATATTATGAAAGACTATATTGCAAAAATATAATTGCAAATGATAAAAAATATGGTGAAATTAACATCTTTACTAACAAGATAATTACTAAATTATCAAAGAAGAAAATTGTTATTTCAATTGAAATAGATTTCGACTTATGGGTAGAATTAAATAAAGAAACGATCCTAGAAAAAGAAGTAAGTAAATATCCAACAGTAAACTTAGATTACACAATTATCTTAAATAAAGATCAAAAATATGAAGATTTAGACAAGATAATATCTACATTTAATAGCAAGTTAATTAATAGTTATTCACTAGTATCAATTTATGAAAACAAATATACTATTAGATTCAATGTTGGAAAGCTTGATAGAACACTAGATACAGACGATTTATCTAAGTTTAAAGAAAGATTTATTGTTCACATTAAAGACAATGGATTAAACATTATAGAGTAGATTATAAAAATCTACTTTTTAATTGTATTAATGTTATAAAAATGATACGATAAAATTATAAGATAGGATGAGAAGCATGAATTATAGTGAAGAAAATAAACCAGTAATATTGTTTGAAAAAGAAGTGGGAATAAAGCCAAAGAAAAAAATCCCAGTATCCGTAATTATTATTATGGCAATTGTTTTAATAGCAATACTAATATATATTTATTGCACAAATTTTATTGAAAAAAGTGGTGTGGTAATATATCCCGAAGGTAAAACAAAGGAAACTGTTGAAATTGGCGATATAGTAAAAATAGGAACAGAGGAATTTTATGTTATAAAACATGATGGGAAAAATTTAGTGTTACTTGCACATTATAATTTAAAAGTGGGAGATATTTTTGATATGGCGAATTATACCCGTATTGGAGAATACAAAAGTGATGAAAATGGTTATGGAATACAAAGTGAGGATACTAAAGGATGCGCTTCACAAGAACCAATTTGTAATGGAACGGTGCCATTTGCAACAACACATGTAAAATACTGGCTTGAGAAATGGGATAGTTATTCTCCGAGAGAATGTGAAGTAGCCGGTGAAACTGTACAGTGTGCATATGTATATGATCAAAATAGCAATATATATCAGTATGTAGATAATTACAAAAATTATTTAAAAAAGCAAGGCGCTGTAATAAAAGAAGCACGATTATTAAGTTTGGAAGAGGCATATGAACTCGGTTGTGTAAAAGCAGATTGCGAAAATGCCCCGAAATTTTTAACTGAGACAGAATATTGGCTTGGAACAGCATGGTGGCTTAAGCCAGAAAAAAAGGAAACTTCAGTATGGGCGATTGCCCCTATTAGTATTCTTGTTTTATATCCTCAACCTCCTATAAGTGATACTAATACTGGGGTTCGTCCGGTAATAGTTATTTAATAATTAAGATTTAAGTATTAAACATTATAAAGTAGATTATAAAAATCTACTTTTTAATTGAATAAAACGCCAAAAATTGGTATAATTATATCGTAAATTACAGGAGGAATGTGCTATGCCAACTATTGTAGAAATTTCAAAAGAAACCGTAATAAAAAAAGCGGTTGGAATAGTTTCAACAAAAGGCTGGAATTCCCTAAATGCAAGAGATCTTGCAAAGGAATTGGGAATATCTACAAAACCTTTATATAGAATCTACAAATCCATGGACGAAATCAAAGAAGATGTTCATAAAGAAATAGAAAACGAATACAATAAATTCATAACGGGCAGAATTGATAAAGAAAGAGCACTAATAACATCTTGTGCGGCATATGTTGAATTTGCTCAAAGGTATAAGAATTTATTTGTATGTTTATTCTTATCAAATAACCTAAAATGGAAATCTATTGAAAACGTTCTAGATGAAAAATGGAATCAACCGATTATTATTAATTTAGTAAATAAACAGGGATTGAATTTCAAAGAAGCAAAAGAATTATTTATAAATGTATGGCTATATAGCAATGGCTTAGCAACGCTTTTGGCAACAAATGATATTAATATTTCTGAAGAGGAAATAGTAAGAAGTATCACCTCAATTTATGAGGCAATAACCAAATGAGCGCCATAATTATATTGGTGTCCATAGTCTTATCATTAGGTAGATTTGCAACAACTTATACTGAACCGGTAAAACCAACAGTTGAATCACACGAAGTAACCATTTATATTTTTAGAGGTAATGGATGTCCACATTGTACAAATGCGGTGAAGTATTTTAATTCTCGTCATGAAGAAAATGTAAATGTTGTAACTTATGAAGTATGGTACAACTCAAACAATGAAAAATTGCGTTCCTTAGTTTTAAATGAGTTGGAATTAAGTACAAAAGGAGTACCATTTATTATTGTTGGCGATACCTATTATTTTGTTGGCTTTTCAAATGGCGATGAAATAATGAATATAGCCATAAAAGAAACTCAAAATAAAGACTATGTTGATTTAGTTCAAAAAGTAATTGAGAAAAATAATATAGAAAATATAACAGCAACTTCGATTGAAGAAGCAATTAATGAAGAAATGTAATAGGAGTAAAAAATGAAAATAAATAAAGTAGGAATAGTGAGTATTATATGTGCTCTATTTGTAATATCTGTAGCATTAGGATTAATGCTATCTTCTATGGGCAATAAAATACATTCTAAAGGATTAAAAGTAACAGATCACGAAAAAATAACAATCTATATTTTTAGAGGAGATGGTTGTCCTCATTGTGAAGAAGCTATCAAATATTTCAAAACAGTTGAAGATGAATATAAAGATTTTATTCAATATGTTACTTATGAAACATGGAATAGTGAAGCTAATCACGATTTTTTAGGATTAGTTGCTAAAAGATTTGGAGAAGAAAAATATGGAGTTCCATTTATTGTAATTGGAGACAAGCATTATGTCGGCTATAGAACAGGATCTGGCATAGGAATGATTAATTACGCTCTTGAACAATACAAAAATGATGATTACAAAGATATTGTTAAAGAAATAATTGAAACAAACAATCCAAGTGGAATTGAATCTAAAACATTAAAAGAAATTGAGGGATAGTAATTCATGAAAAAAAACAAGAAAAAGGTAATAATTATTTCGGCAATATGTGCGGTTTTATTTATTGGCTTAGTAGTAGTATTATTAGCGTTAGCTAGCAAAAGCGACAAGAAAGATTTACCTAAGAAAACAGATCATGAAAAAGTATCAATATATATTTTTAGAGGTGACGGCTGCAGCCATTGCCACGATGCAATAAGTTATTTATACAATAATATAAATCCATACAAAGATTACATTGAAGTAAAAACTTATGAAGTATGGAAAGATGTACATAATAAAATGCTATTTGATTCAGTTATTCAAAAATTTGGTAAGGAAAAATCAGGAGTTCCATTTATTGTAATTGGTGATGCATACTATTTTGAAGGATATGCTGACAATGGTAATGATTTTATAAAGACTGCTTTAGAAGAATATCAAAACGATGAATATAAAGATATTGTAAAAGAAACCATTGAAGAAAATAAATATGAAAATTTAAAAATGACTACGTTAAAAGAAGCTGCAATTGAAGAAAAAATAGCTTCTGAAGGAAATGGATTATTTGCAATGTTAGGTGTATTTGCTGCTGTTATAATTGGAGTGGGAATATTCCTTATTGTTACAAAAGAAAATTAATTCTCATTATGTGAGAATTTTTTTAATTCTTATTCAAATAAATCGATTTACATGCTATAATATATAATAGTGATGATATATGAATAAAAAAGGATTTACATTAATTGAAATGCTTGCCGTAGTAGTAATACTGGCAACAACATCAATCTTAGTAGGAATAAATATTAATGCTATGATTGAAAAGAATAGACAAAAGGAGAGAACTGATTATCGTAAGACAGTTTGTGACGCCGCATTATCAATTCTATCGTACGAAAAGTATAAAGAAGGAACAATCAATGTTGATGTTAACGGTGTAGAGTCAACTTATGCTTTTGCGTATAATATCAATGGAGAAAGAACTACGTTAGAAAAATGCGTTAAAGAAAAAATTGATGATAAAATAAGATGTGTCATTCGTATTAAAGGTCTAGTGTATGCTGGAATATTGTCAGAGGCATTAGAAAACAAATATGAGAAAGAACCTTTAAGAGATACGTTAGCTTATATCGATGATGAAAGTGGTACTTCAAATGATAAGGCTAGTATCGTTATTGACATTTCTCCAAGAACAGGAATGAGAAAATGCGACTTCTACGCAAGAGATGGAGCACCGAGATATTTAAATTTTTGTGATTGGAATATCAAAGTAGATAACCCAGAAAGAGATAGACTAATGGACGCATGCAAGCGAACAATGGATGCAGAATAAAAAGGAAAACAAGATGAAGGATAGTATAATTAGTACACTTGAAAATATTGATAGAGCTAAAAATTTAATGGAAATATATGATTTGTTAAATTTGAAGTCAACTGAGGATTATAAAACTCTTGAATTAGAAATAAATAAACTAGTTCAATCAGGAATTATTCACGAGACTAAAAAACATGATTATATTTTAATGAAATTTTGTTCATCATTAAGAAGTGGAAAACTTACTACCAATAAATCAGGAAATGGATTTCTAATCCAACAAAACGCTGACGACATTTATATTGATAGACACAATATGAATGGAGCTATTAATAACGATATCGTTGTTGTAGACGTATTTACCTATCATGGTAAAAAAGAGGGAAAGGTTATAAGAATTCTTGACAGAAATCTTAATAACATAGTTGGAGAAATCACATTTAGAAAAAACCACTTGATTTTTATCCCAGATGACAAAAAAATGGGATTAGAAATCGAATTGACTAGAGAGAGTACTAGCCAATGTGTTGACGGTCATAAGGTATATGTTGAAATTGTTAAAAAAATAAACAATCGAAAATACATTGGACGAGTTATTAAAATAATAGGTCATAAAAATGACCCAGGAACAGATATTTTATCAGTTGCTTATAAACATGGATTTAATCCTAAATTTCCAGATGCAGTTGAGGAACAATTAAAATCTATTCCTTCAGAAGTAGATCCTAGTGAATTTAGTGGAAGACATGATTTAACTGGTGAGATGATTTTCACAATAGATGGTGATGATACAAAAGATATAGATGATGCAATTAGCTTTAAGAAAAATGGAAACATGTATGAACTTGGTGTTCACATCGCCGATGTATCATATTATGTTAAACCAAATACACCAATATATGATGAAGCATTTAAAAGAGGAACATCATCTTATTTAGCGGATACGGTTATTCCAATGCTACCACATCAATTATCAAATGGTATTTGCTCACTTAATCCTAATGTTGAAAGATTAGCAATAAGTTGTGTAATGCAAATTGATGGTGCTGGTAAAGTTAAGGAATACGATATTTTCCCAAGTGTTATCAAAAGTCGAAAACAAATGACATATAAGAATGTCAACAAGATTCTAATGGAAAACATAGTTCCAGAAGGATATGAAGAATTTGCAAATACATTAAAAGAAATGAACGAACTTGCTCATATACTACGTAAAGAGAAAGTGAGCAGGGGATATATAGAATTTGAAGTAGATGAAGCAAAAATCATCCAAGATGAAAAAGGTGTATGTATCGGTGTAATAAAAAGAGAAAGATATGATGCCGAGAAACTAATCGAGGATTTCATGATTGCCGCTAACGAAACGGTAGCATCTCATATTTCAAATATGGATTTACCATCAATATATCGTGTTCATGATAAACCAAGTAGTGATAAGATTGAGGATTTCTTAAATTTATTAAAATGTTTAGGATATACCCTTAAGACTAGAACTATAGACTTAACTCCAAAGAGTATGCAATATATTCTTGAGGAATTAAAAGACAAACCAGAATATCCAATTTTAGCAGATATGCTATTAAGAAGTATGCGTAAAGCAATATATTCTTCTCACAATATTGGACACTTTGGTTTAGGAAGTACAAACTACACACATTTCACATCGCCAATTAGAAGATTCCCAGATTTAACAATTCATAGATTGTTAAGAACCTATCTATTTGAACACAAAATAAATAATGAAACAATCAATTTCTTTGGAAATTACTTAGTAACAGTTGCAGATCAATCAAGTGAAAGAGAGCAAGAGGCTGTTGAAGCTGAACGCGAAGTCGATGATATGAAGATGGCGGAATATATGGAATCTCACATAAACGAGAAATATTGTGGTATAATATCAACTGTAACTAAATTTGGAATGTTTGTTATGTTAGATAATCTAATTGAAGGTTTAGTTCATATTAGTACCTTATCAGGCTATTACAACTATGTACCTGAACAATTATCATTAATATCAAACGATAGAAGAAATAGATATAGAGTTGGCGATAAAGTAAAAGTAATTGTCACTAGAGCGTCTAAAGAAACAGGACAAATAGATTTCGAATTAGTAGATGATGGTGATCAGAATGGAGATAAAAAACAAGAAAGCATACTTTGATTATTTTATTATCGAAGAAATAGAAGCTGGAATAGTATTAACAGGGACTGAGATAAAGTCGGTAAGGGGTAATCATGTACAGCTAAAAGACTCATTTGTAAGAATAAAAGATAACGAAGCTTATGTATTAAATATGAACATAAGTAAATACAAAGAGGCTAATCAATTTAATCATGAAGAAGATAGGACAAGAAAACTACTACTTCATAAAAAAGAAATAAAGAAATTAAAAGATAAAACCCAAGTTGAAGGAATGTCGATTGTTCCTCTTAAGATGTATATAAAGGACGACCATGCTAAACTATTAATAGGACTAGTAAAAGGTAAAAAATTATATGATAAAAGAGAAACAATTAAGAAACGAGATTTAGAAAGGGAAACAAGGTATTAAAATGAGAAAAAAGAAATTAAATATTAAATTCATTATAATAACTGTGGCATTATTTGTAATTGTTGGTGCTTTGTTAGTGGTTTCGCTTACTCAAGGAACCAAAGGATTCTTTAACAAAAATAAGGAAAACTCAAATAACAATGCAAATGAAAAAATCCCTGAAGAAAAAGAACCGGTTGATGAACCAGTTCCAGTTGTAGAAACAAGCAAGTTTAAAATATACGATACCACAACTAAAACTCGTCCATATGCCGTAATGATAAACAATATCGGCGTAGCAAGACCGCTTCAATCGGGGTTACAAGATGCCTACATAATCTATGAAATGATTGTTGAGGGAGGCATCACAAGATATTTAGCATTATTTAGAGATGTGAAAGTTGATAGAATTGGATCAATAAGAAGTTCAAGACATTATTATTTAGATTATGTTTTGGAAAATGATGCAATTTATGTTCACAATGGACAAAGTCCTCAAGCACAAGCAGATTTTTCTGCATTAGGAATCAATCGTATTGAGGCTGAAGCTCCAAATACAGGTATTAGAGACAAAAGCCTAAATGTTGCAAGAGAACATACATTGTTTACTACGACAGATTTATTGAACAAAGCTTATGAAAAAACAAAGTTCCGTAAGGAAACAAACAAAGAAGCTTTATTAAATTATGTTGCTGAAGAAGTTGATCTATCACAAAAAGAAGGAGCAAAAAAAGCTGATAAAGTTGATATAACATTTTCTAATTCAACTAAATCATCATTTAAATATGATAGTGAAAAAGGTTATTATTTAAGAAGTGTAAATGGAAAAGCTCATAACGATTATGTTACAAAAGAGCAATATCATTTTAAAAACATAATAACGTATCAAGTTAAGAATGCAACCATTAAAGGGGACAATAAAGGAAGACAAGAATTTGCCAATATAGGATCAGGTAAAGGATACTATATAACAAATGGCTATGCAGTACCAATTAAATGGAAAAAAGATTCAAGAAGCAGTCAAACAGTCTATACATATGAAGATGGTACGAAAATAGAAGTAAATGATGGAAATACATTCATTGAAATTCAACCAACAAATCAAAAATTGGTAATAGAATAGAAAGAGGGATAAATATGATAGAATTTGCAAAAAATATTGCGGAAAATTATCCGTGGTTAACTTGGGTAATATTTGTATTAGCTATTGTCTTATTATTTGGATACCTAGTTGAGAATTATTGGAAAGATAAAGTTAAGACAATACTTGATTCAAGTAAAAAGGTTAATCCAACAATTAATTTGAATCAAGAACAACCTGCTGAAGAAAAGCAACCTGAAGCACAGAATGCACCAGAGACAGTTGCTCCTCAACAACAAGTTAATTTAGCTCAAATGGTTCAACAAGGTAATGTTGCCGGAACACAAGATGCTCAACAAGGTGCACCTGTTCAACCGGCTGCAGCACAACCATCAGCAGAAATACCAGTAGTTAATCAACCATCAGCAGAACAGTCAGCAGTTGCTCAACCTGAGGAAGCGCCTCAAGCTGTTGATCCAAATGCACAAGGACAAATTCCACCAGAAGTTTATCAAGATGCAGTTCAAAATATTGATCCAAGCATCTTACAGGTTGACTCATCAATTGATGTTAGCAGTTTGCCAGTATATAATCCAACTGATCAAAATTAGTTGGAATTTTATACTTTTTTGATATAATTAACAAGGAAGGTGATTAAATGAGTTTAGCAGTATTATGGAATTCATTTACAAAAATACTAGATATATGCATCATATGGATTGCTATATATTACATTATCAAAAATGTTAAAAATAATATAAAAATGACCCTATTAATAAAGGGAATAATCATTGTATTAATAGTTAAAGTAATAAGTGAAGTATTAAACCTATATACAGTAGGAATGTTACTTGAATACGTATTCGAGTGGGGACCTCTTGCTGTAATAGTAATATTCCAACCAGAAATAAGAAGTGTTCTAGAATCATTAGGTAGAACGCAATTATTAGGAAGAAATAAAGTCTTAACAGTAGATGAAAGAGAAAAAGCAGTATATGAAATAATGAAAGCTGTTGATTTCTTTCATAAAAACAAAATTGGTGCCTTAATGGTAATTGAAAGAGAAGTATCATTACAACAATATATTGAAGGCGCTCAAAAAATTTATGCCGATTTAAATGAAGCATTATTAGAGACAATATTCTTCCCAAATACAGCATTACATGATGGTGGAGTTATTATTCAAGGAAATAGAATTACTTGTGCTGGAGCAGTTTTTAAAACAAGTATGAATCCTGATTTATCTAAGAAATTAGGTACAAGACATAGAGCAGCATTAGGTATTGCTGAGGAATCAGACGCTATTGCTTTAATTGTTTCTGAGGAAACTGGTAAGTTCTCAATTGCTCAAGATGGTAAGTTAGATTATAACTTAACTACTGAAGAATTTAGAATGAGATTAATTGAAGCATTAAGCCCTAAGAAAGAAGTATTCTTCGATGCAAAAGATACTGATGATGACGAAGAAGAAAGCGCAGGTGATAACAATGCGTAAGTTATTCAAAGGAATCTATTCAATAATCGATAGATTATTAATATTACCAATCAGTAGAACAATTTATTATTTACAAAAGAGTTTGAAAAAATCAAACCCTGTATTAGATAAATTATTAAATAGTAAGAGATTTATAATATTCTTATCATTGTTATTTGCTGTAGTATTGTTTATATTAACAGATAATAAAGTTATATCACTAATGGAATCTGAGGCAGAAATCATTTCTGGTGTACCCGTAATTGTTAAATATAATGAAGAAGCATATGTAGTTGAAGGAGTACCTAAAACTGTTGATATCACAATTAAAGGTAGAAAAAGTGATATCTATTTAGCTAAACAACTTGGCGAATATGAAGTTGTATTAGATTTAACAGATTACACAGCTAGTGATTCAACATATAAGATTTATTTTAGTTATTCAAAATCAATTGATTCATTAACATATAAACTTGACCCATCTTACGTATCAGTAATGATTAAAAACAAGGTAAGCCAAGTTACATCATTAAGTTATGATTTATTAAATATTGATAAATTAGATCCAAAACTAAGTGTTAAAAACGTAGTTTTAAATAAGAATGAGGTTGTCGTTAAGGGTAGTGAAACAGAACTAGATAAAATAGCGACTGTAAAAGCTCTTATAGACCTAGAAAAAGAAACATTTACTGAAGCAGGTACATATGATATGTCTGATATAAAACTTGTTGCGTATGATAATACAGGTACTATATTAGACAATATTGAAATAGTACCAAACACAATAAGTGCATCAATAACATTAGAAAGTTATTCAGCAGTAGTGCCACTTAAAATACAAACAAATGGTAACTTAATTGCTGGAAAAGCAATTGCATCAATTGCTATTAACAATTCTCCAGAGTATTCATTATCAATCTATGGAGATAAATCAGAAATAGATGCAATAACAAGTATCCCTGTAACAATAGATATTGACGGATACGGAAAAGAAAGTTCTAAAACTTACAACGTAGTACTATCTAAACCAAATGGTGTAAGACAAATGAGTACTAAATCGGTTACTGTAACAGTAACATTTGGCAATGAAGAACAAAAAACAATTGAAATTCAAGATATTACTCATAGAAACATTAAGAGTGGTCTAACAGCCAACTTAATATCTAACCAAAATATTTCAGTTCAAGTTAAAGGTGTATCAAGTGTAATAAATGATATTACCGCTAAAGATATATCTGCATATGTCGATCTAGAAGGATTAACTGCAGGAGAACATGAGGTAGAAGTTAAGATAGAAAATAATAACCCAATGGTTAATTACGTAGTATCTGGAACTGTTAAAATTAATATTCAATAACAAAAAAACATGTGAATCTCACATGTTTTTTTATCTTCCTCTTCCGTTTCTTTTGCCTCTTCTATTTTTCTCCTCTTGAAGTTTTTGATACTGTATTATTGCAGCTTCAGGTAAAGAACAAGGTTTAATATCAGCCTGTGAAGCTATAGAACTTACAGCCATAGTAGCGGCTACTAAAAGACATAGTTTTTTGTTTTTTGAATCTTTCATAATTCCCCCTGTGAAATATAATACTATTAAATTAATAATTATTCAATAAAAAAGATAATCATATGATTATCTTTGTTGATCACCAGATTCTGGTGTATATGCCTTATCTCCTTGCTTTTTTATATAGCCAGTCCAGAATTCTAGCAATTCTTTACCTCTTGAACTTAAACTACCAGTTAATTTAATTACCTCATGTAAAGTTTCCCAACTTGGATTAAAATTACTTGCTACCACCGTAACAGCCTCTTTGCAACTAAGCCCATGGTACAAAGCGCGAAGTAATTGTATGGTAATAGTAACAACTATAATTCTATCAAAGTTTCCTTTAGCTTTTTTACAATATTTGCTCCAATCCTTCTTGCCTTGTGCATCATCAATATAAAGATCACCTTTTATTATATACTCATTTAAATGGTTACCATAATAGTCTATTATTTCATAACCTCTTTCATAAACTATATATTCTTCTCCAACTTTATAATCTTGTTTTGGATCAGGGAAAAATCTAAGATGGAGATCTCTTTCTGCTTTAACTCTACATTCTCCAAACATTTTATAAGCAATTTTTTCTCTTGAAATGCTATCACCTTTGTAATCAGTAGATATATAAGGATTAAAATATACTACTTCTCCTTCACAAGATATACTTTTTATTGCTTGTCCCCAAACTCCTACAAATGCGATATTTTCATGCCCCATAATGCCATCAACACTAATATGTTCATAATCATCAATCCCAAGCAAAGTTTTATCTGCTTGCATAGCAACGCCATTATATACATATTCTATGTGGATTTTTTTGCCAATACATTTTTTTAATTTTTTATTTACAATTACAGCCATTTCTTCCATAGAATCACATCATTCCTTTCTTCTTATGTTCTTAGAATATTTGATTTAGTTAATAATTCTTATCAGTCTATATTAAAATTATATCATGGATAATTGATATATAATAATTTTTTACCTCTACTTTACATAAAAAAAGATAATATTATTTATTATCTTTTTTAGTTTCATCTTCCTTAAAACTATCTATATTGTATGGGTCAGATAAATAATGTCTATCAGAATTAGATAGTAGGTAGTAATCAACAATTAATGTACTATCTTCAGAATTAGCAGCTGCATCACATTGATTTGCATATTTTTCTGTATCATATTCTCCAGAGTTATTTGAATCTGCGTTAACTGCAACAGTAGTTAATCTAATTGAAAAACCAACCAATCCATTTCCTTCCTCGTTATATACAGCCCCATAACATTTTTTTATTACAAAATTAGCTCCAACATTTGGTATTAAAGATAATTGAGATCTTAATTTTTTTGTTTCTGAAGATATTTTTTTCTCAACTTTAGCAACAACTCTAGCTGAATGAAAATCTCTTGGATTTACTGCACAATCATATTCAGTTAAATCATATCCAACATAAGAACTTGAGGAATCATAGTTTGTAGACCCAAATACACAGAAATCATCTGGAGGAGCTTCTCCATCCTCAGTAAGAATAAATAAATAAGAAGTTTTTTCTTCAGATACATTGCCAGATGAATCGTATGCTTCAATTTTTATAGGGTAGACATTAGGCTTATATAATGATGCAAAATTTTCATCTGTATATTTATATGTGCATGGATTTCCTGAATTATCTTCACAGGAATCTATAAAATCATTAATATCATAACTAATACCGTAATTTTCAACTAGATTAGAATTTATACGCAATATGATCTGCTTTTTAAGTTTTAAAATCGGTGGAGTATGATCACTAACAACAACTTTAACATCTTTCTTAGCGTCTCCAACAGATACCTTAACAGTATATTCACCTAATTGATTAGTCTTTAATTGAGAATCATCAACTTTTATTTTATTTTCAGGATAACAATTTTCATCAATTTGTTCAAAATAAGCAAGTTTACTTGGCGCTTTTGCATCTAGTTCAATTTCAACAGATTGTTTAAGAACAGGATCCTTGCAAGTAATTCCTGTTGTACCGCTTTTTCCAAACAATACTACAAGTAATATTATTGTTATAATACCAACAACAGAGATAATTATTATGGTTAAAAGACCTCCACCATCTCTTGAAGTATTTTGATTATTTCCGAAACCTGAATTAATAAAATTTCCCATAGAAATTAACCTACTTTCATATAATATATGATACCATATTTTGAATGCTTTGAATAGTAAAATAAAAAAGCAAATTGACTAATTTGCTTTTCTTTACACTGAATCTCCATCATCTGGAGGGGTAGTTTGTGAACCTTGACTATACTTTTCAAGTTCTTGTTTTACATCATCAGGAATTTCATAAGGGTTCATACTATATGTTCTTGTATGATCAGTATTTAAATAGTAATCAACAATTATTTCTCTGCCACTTGCTATTTCAGCATCACATACATTTGTAATAGTGTTAGCAGGTTTAGGTTCATCATTAATTGTTTCTCCAGTAGGTTCTTCTTCACCATTTTCGGCAGGAGTATTGGCATTAGCATCAGGCGTTGGTAGATTTTTATCAGCGCCACTATCGTTAATACCATCAACTTTATCTCTAGAAACTACTAATCTAATTGAATATCCAACTAGACCATCATCAGTCTCATTTATTACTGGATTTTTACAAATATTTAGATACAATGTTTTACCGTTATTTTGAATTTTGTTCTGTACTTGTACTTTGATTCTTTGTGCCTCTAAATTTGCAACTTCATCAACTTTACTTCTTATTGAATAACTTGTATATGATTGTGGATCGATTGCACATCCGCTTTCTGATACATCATATGCTAAATGATATTTTGTTCTATCATATTTTCTTGTACCGAATTCGCAATTTAATGCTACATCTCCATCAATAATAGTTAATTTAGCGGATACTTCAGTTTTATAAGTCTCTCCTTCATCAAAAACAGAAGCTAATAACTTAACAGTATATTCACCAGGATTGATGTAATGACCATAATCAATTGGTTTTTCATCAGCATCAATATCTGTTGTAACAAATTGTACAACACATTTTAATCCTTCTTTAACTTCACATTTTTCAACAAAATCTTCAGCAGTATATGATATACCATTATTCTCTTTTTCACTATTAGTTGTTAATTTTAATGCCTTCGTTGTTAGCTTTGGAGAATGATTATCAATTACGTTAACCTTGACTTTTATTTCTTCTGGATCTAAATTTTTAACATTTAACACAACCTCATATTCGCCAGCAACTTCATTATTTACATTTTTAGTATCTAATGTAATCTTTTCATCAGGCCAACAAACGTCATTTTTCTCAGTGATATACTCTTTTATATCAGTAGGAACTTCTTGTCCAATTTCAATTGAAATATTATCTTTAGCCACAAAGTTCTTTGGATCACATGTTGTTTTATCTGGCATTATAACCAACTTTGTTGTTTGTGGAATTGTTTGACGACCTTGAGGTAATTCTTGAGTAGGTTTATCATGTGCTATTATTTTTATAGGATATGATCCTGGTTCAAAATAACTAGAAACTTTTTCAAGATCTTCAGGACTATCAACATCATAACTTACTTCACATACACCAGAAGCATCTTCACATTTTTCAACAAAGTCTTCAGGTTTGTAAGATATACCATTATTCTCTTTAGTAACATCGGCATATAAAACAACTTCAGATTTTACTACCAAAAGTGGAACCTTAGTATCTACAAGGTCTACTGTTACAATTTTTGGAGCTGAACTTCCGATTGTAATATCTACGTCATATTTTCCAACAGTAGTAGGGTCAATCTTTGAATAATCAACTTTAACATTTTCCTCGGTATAACATTTTTCGTCTATTTGTGAGAAATAGAAATTCCAATTCTTATAGTCTTCATCGCCTAATTCGACAGTGATGTCTTTCTTTATTTCAGGAGCATTACATTTAGGCTTACTTCCATTTATAACAAGAACACAAATAAATATACCCACAACGGCAATTATTGCGATTATTACAAATAACAATGATCCATTTTTCTTTTTTCCATATCCAGGATTAATAAAATTACTAGCCATATAGATATCAACCTACCTTATCATATATAATCTTATCATATATTAACCGAGAATTAAAGAATGAATTTTGACTTTTTCAACAAATTATGTTAGTATAACCACTCGAAATGAGGGGTTTATATGTTAAAATTTGATGAATTACCAAAAGAATATGAAATGGATGAACTTAGATTAGGAGCTCCAGACGATACTAAAGTTTACAGAATTAAGGGTACAAACTTAGTTTATAAGGAAATTGCAAAGCCCGAGGATGAGGATTTCTATAAAGAATTAGCAACAGTAAAAAACGACGTTTTTGTATTCCCTAAAGAATTAGTATATGTAAAAGAAAAACTAGTAGGATATGTCATGGACTTTATTCAAGGCGTAATGATAAAAAATATAGATCCAAACATATTAGTTCCTGAACTATATGCAATATTAAGAGAAATAGAAAAAGGTATCGCGGGAATAACAAAAAGAGGAATAAGTATTCTTGACATAAATGACAAAAACATCATAATAACTCCAGAGAAACACGCTAGAGTAGTAGATGGAGATTCATATAGTTTTGTCAGTGAAGAACCAGAATATCTTATTTATCAAAACTGGAATGATTATAATGACACAATCATGCGTGTTATAGCCAAAGACATAATTGATAAATTTGGAAGATTTATTGACGGGCAATTACAAGCTTTATATGACGCATCAGTATATTGCGAAATACCAGCAAGTGTATGTTTTAATATGATGCTTAACTATTTACAAAATAAACTTGGTGAAGAAATACATACTTTAGATGAATTTAAAAAAGCTCTATCTTTAGTTCAAAAAAGATAGTAAAATAAAAACTGGTGAGATGAAATGAAAGAAAACGAACTAATTACAAGAATTAATGAAATTGGGAGGTTACTTTGACATTGATAATAAGAATGCCAAACTAAATAATCTCATCGAAGAATCAAATAAAGAGGACTTTTGGCAAGATATAACTAATGCTAATGAAATAAATAAACAAATATCAAGAATTAAAAACGAGATTAATTCTTTTGAATCCCTAAAAAACGACATTAATGACTTAAATGATTTAAAAGATCTATCAAGTGAAGAAGAATATAACTCTATACTTGAAGAACTAGAAACAAAATTAGCTGAATTAGAAACAAAAACTTATTTAAATGGCGAATATGATGATTTGAATGTCTATTTAGAAATACATCCTGGTGCCGGTGGAACAGAATCTTGTGACTGGGCTAGTATGCTTCTAAGAATGTATCAAAGATATTGCGAAAGATGTGATTATCAAATGGAAGTTATCAGTTTAAATAAGGGCGATGAAGCCGGAATAAAAAGTGTTTTAGTTAAAATATCGGGTAACTATGCATATGGTTATTTAAAAAGAGAAACTGGTGTACATAGATTAATTAGAATCTCACCATTTGATTCAAACAAAAGAAGACATACTTCCTTTGCATCAGTAACAGTTACACCAGAGTTTAATAAAGATATAAATATTGAAATAAAAGAAACTGATTTAAAAATAGATGTATATCATTCAAGTGGTGCAGGTGGGCAATCTGTTAATACTTCAAACTCTGCAGTAAGAATTACACACTTGCCATCAAAGATTGTGGTAACGTGCCAAAATGAGAGAAGCCAGTTAAAAAACAAAGACCAAGCTTTAAAAATATTAAAAAACAAATTATACCAACTTGAATTAGCTAAACAAGAAAACTTAAATAGTGAATTTAAACAAGAAGATACAATAAACTTTGGAAGCCAGATAAGAAGTTATTTCTTAGAACCATATAAATTAGTAAAGGATAATAGAAGTAATTTTGAATCTGGAGAACCAGAGAAAATATTAGATGGAGACTTAGAAAAACTCTTAAATTATAACCTAAAAAATATTGGAGATTAATTATGAAAGAACCAAAAGATTTTTTACAAAACTTAATTAAAAAAGATGATGTAATTGTCTTATCCTGCAGTGGAGGGCCAGATTCAATGTGTCTTCTATCTTTATTCGTGGAATTAAAAAAAATCATTGATTTTAAATTAATTGTAGCCCATGTAAATCACAAAGTTCGTAAAGAGTCTGAGGAAGAAGAAGTATTTGTAAGAAAATATGCCAAAGATCATAATCTAATCTTTGAATTATTAACTATTGATAATTATTCTAAGAATAACTTTCATGATGAAGCAAGAGTAAGAAGATATAACTTCTTAAAAGAATTGATGGATAAATATCATGCAAACTATTTAGCAACAGCACACCATGGAGATGACTTAATTGAAACTGTACTAATGCGTATTGAAAGACATAGTGTATTATCAGGATATGCTGGATTTAAAAGAATTCAAAATGTTAATAACTATCAAATTATTAGACCATTAATTACAGTCTCTAAACAAGAAATTAAAGAATATAATGATGCCAATAATATTGAATACAGAATTGATAAAACCAACTTTTCAGATGAATATACAAGAAATAGATTTCGTAACCATGTACTACCGGTACTAAAGGAAGAAAAGAAAGATATTCATAAGGACTTTTATGCATTTAGTAAAGAATTATATGAATATGATTCATTTTTAAGAAACTTAATAAAGGAAATGAACATCATTTCTAATAATGAAATTGATGTTGATATATATAAAGGCATAAAGGATGAATTCTTAAAAAGAAAAGTGATTGAATATTATATTACTCTAATTCAAGAAAATAATGAGTTCTATGTAAATCAAAATATTATTAAAGAATTAGACAAATTACTTTACTCTAAAGAAAGCCATGCAACAATTGATTTGCCAAATAATTTCAAAGGAATTAAGAACAATGGTAAAGTGTCAATCGAAAAGATTAGCGATGTCAACTATGACTATGTATATAATAAAATATATGAAACTGACAAGTGGATAATTAATAATGAAGAATCAGTTTTAGATGATAACAATATATTTAGATTATTAAGTACCGAAATAGAATTGCCAATTCATATTAGAAATATAAAAGATAATGATGAAATGGAAATTAAAAATCTAAATGGTCATAAGAAAATCATGAAGATTTTTAGGGAAAATAAAATTAAAGATACTGACATTCAAACATGGCCAATTATTTGTGATAATAAAAATACCATTTTGGGAATTCCAAGTTTAAAAAAATCTAAATTTTGTAAAGACAAATCAGAAAAATATGATATAATAATTAATTGCAAGGAGAAAAAATAATATGAACAAAAAAGAACAAGTAAAAACAGCAACTCCTTATGGGATTTTGGCTGTAGTATTATTAATCATAATGCTAGTACTTAGTTTACAAAGTGGTACAGTAAATAAATTAACTACAGGGGAATTACTAAAAGCTATTTCTGATAACAAAATAACAGAAATAACAATTACTCCAAAAAGTGCTGAAAGCGTATATTACATCACTGGTAAATTAAGCAACTACAAAGAAGGGGAAACATTTACTGCTAAAGTGGTTGAAGGTGAACTTGAACAGGTACAAAAATATGCAAGTGAACATGAACTTAAAGTTTTTGAAACAAAGCCTGATCCAGGAACAAGCGCCTGGGTATATATTATTGTAGATGTACTTCCAATAGTTTTATTAGTAGTAGCAATGTATTTCTTATTTACTAGATTAGCTAGTTCAAATAAGTCTGGCGTAGACTTTGGTAAGAGTAGAGCAAAACTAAGTAGTGATAATGATAAAAAAACATTTAAAGACGTTGCAGGATTAAAAGAAGAAAAAGAAGAAGTTTCAGAACTTATTGATTTCTTAAAAAATCCTAAAAAATTCCAAAAGATGGGAGCAAGAATACCAAAAGGTGTTTTACTAATGGGCCCTCCAGGAACAGGTAAGACATTACTTGCTAAAGCTATTGCTGGAGAAGCAAACGTACCATTCTATTACATAAGTGGATCTGATTTCGTAGAATTATTCGTAGGTGTTGGAGCATCACGTGTAAGAGATATGTTTAAGGAAGCAAAAAGAAATGCTCCATGTTTAATATTTATTGATGAAATTGATGCTGTAGGACGTCAAAGAGGTACAGGTATTGGTGGAGGACACGATGAACGTGAACAAACACTTAATCAATTACTTACTGAAATGGATGGATTTGGTGCAAATGAAGGAATTATCATTATTGCAGCAACAAATAGACCTGACGTACTAGACCCAGCATTATTAAGACCAGGAAGATTCGATAGACAAGTTACTGTTAATCTACCTGATTCAAAAGAAAGAGAAGCAATATTAAATGTACACGCTAAAGGAAAAGTATTAGATAAGAACATCAATTTAGGATATTTAAGTTTAAGAACTCCAGGATTCAGTGGAGCTGATCTAGAAAACTTACTTAATGAAGCAGCATTACTTGCTGTAAGACGTAATAAGGAAGCTATCACAATGGATGAAATTGATGAGGCAACTGATAGAGTTCTATTAGGACCTGCAAAGACTACTAGAAAGATTACTGAAAAAGAAAAGAGATTAGTAAGTATTCATGAATCAGGACATGCCGTAATTGGATTAAAGTTAGATGATGCAGAAGATGTTCACAAGATAACAATTATTCCAAGAGGACACGCTGGTGGATACACAATGATGCTTCCTAAGGAAGAAAAAATTGCTGTATTAACAAAAGATGAATTATTAAGTCAAATTACTGGTTTACTTGGAGGACGTGTTTCAGAAGAAATGTTCTTAAAAGAAATATCAACTGGAGCATCAGATGACTTCAAGAAAGCAACAAATATAGCACGTAGTATGGTTACTGAATACGGAATGAGTGACTTAGGACCTGTTCAATATGAGCAAAGAAGCGAGGGAACATTCCTAGGAAGAGATTATACTAAGACAAAGAATTTCTCAGATCAAATTGCTCTAGAAATTGATAAAGAAACAAGAAAAATTATTGAAAATTGCTATGAAATGGCTAAAAAGATAATTAGAGAAAATAAAGACTTAGTATTCTTACTAAGCGATGCTTTAATGAAGTATGAAACATTAACAAAAGAACAAATTGAAGAAATAGTTCTTACTGGAAAGATTCCAGATGATATGGAAGAAACTGTTGAACTTTCTACAGATGAGTTAAAAACAATCGCAAAAGAAAAGGGAATCAAAGGTTATTCAAAAATGACTAAAGATGAACTTGAAGATGAAATAAAAAAAATAGATGATGAGAAGTAGGTGAGAAGATGAATACTGTTTTAGAAACAATTTTATTAGTAGTAGCTATTTTATTAATAGTTCTTGTATTACTACAAGGAAACAAAGCAACAGACGCTGGTAGTGTAATTACTGGTGGACAAGATGCTTTATTCCAAAACATGAAAGAAAGAGGAGTAGAATTATTTATTACAAGATTTACATTTGCTCTTGGAGTTATCTTCTTCATTATTTCATTGATACTATTCTTAGAACCATAATATGGTTCTTTTTTATTGCAAATTTTTATGAATATGGTATTCTTATAATAGAGGAGAAATGTAAAGTGAAACGCAAGATAATAATAGCTTTATTAGGATTAATTCTTTTGCTTCCATTTACAGCAAAAGCAATTGAAGATCATCCATTAAAAACTTTAAAAATTGAAGGATTCGGAGTAGATTTAGATACTACTGCTGAAGTTCAGAAAGGATATTGGTGTGGTAAGAAAACAATTAATATTATCGCAGAGCCAACAAATGAAAACTACACAGTAACTGGTGCAGGGAAAGTAACAGTTGAAGACGGAAATAATGAACTAAAAGTAGTAGTTACAGATCCAGAAGATGAAAGCTCTTACACATATACAATTAACTTAAATGTAAATGGAGAATCATGTGGTAAAGCAGCAACTACAACAACAGGATTAACAAATCCTGAGACAGGTGTATTCATAACAACAGGAAAATTAATTCTTATCTTAGCAATAGCTATGATAGGTTATGATTTTGCAACGAGAAACAGAAAATTTAAATAACGAAAAAAGAAAGGCATAAACCTTTCTTTTTTAATTCTTAATTGGTGATCTGCATGGGATTCGGACCCATGAATGTAACCTTGAGAGGGTTATGTGTTAAACCACTTCACCAGCAGACCAAGTAACAAAAATAATATAACATTTATAACCTTAATTTGCAATATAAAAGAAAAGAATTGAATTACTTATAAAATAATTCAATTCTCTTTTTTAATGTTTCAACACCCAATATCTTAATTATTTCATAAAGATTTGGACTCATATTCTTTTTAGTAATAATAATTCTTATTACTTTACAGAAATCAGCAGTAGTTCCTTTGAAATTATCTGGATTAGCTTTATATTCTTTTCTATTTGAAGTATATCCATATTTCTCAGCAAACTCTTTAACTTTATTAAACCATTCTTCTTCAGAATCATTTATATCATAAACATTATTAACATATTCTAACAATATTTCTTTACCTATAGGATTAAATTCTTCATAAGAATCAGTATTCTTATCAAATAATTCATCAAACATGTACCAGAAATATTTCTTAACATCTGAATAACTTGCAATATCTTTACGAGGTTTTTCACCACCACGTTCAATATTTAAAATATTAATCATCTTTTCTTTATTATTAACAACTAATTTATTAAATTCATCATCATACTTAGAAGTATATTCTACTAAGTGATTATAAATAGTTTCAGCTGATAATCTACTAAAATATGTTTTAGAAATATTATCTAACTTTTCAACATCAAATATTGGTCCTGTAACAGACATTTTATCAAAACTAAATGTAAAATCATAAATAGATTTATCGCTATTTTGATTGTACCATTCCTCAAAGTTAGAATTAATTAATGTTGCTAAATATAATTTAATAGCATCTTTAGGAATACCAGCTTCATCATAATAACTCATTGCGGCCCATGGGTCTTTTCTCTTAGATAATTTTCTAATTGAATCACCGTCTTTAACATTCATTGGTGATATATGAGCATAATTTGGAAGAGGGAATTCTAATACTTTAAATAATTGATCATGAATAGGATAACTTGCTACCCATTCATCTCCTCTTATAATATGAGTTGTAAACATTAACGAATCATCAACTGCATGCGCGAAGTGATATGTTGGTAATCCATCAGCTTTAATAACAACAATATCCATATCATTCTCAGGCATTTCTATATCTCCACGAATTAAATCATGTAAGCAGCATTTATTATAAAATGAACCAGGTGATTTTAATCTAATAATATATTTCTCACCAGCATTTACTCTTTTAACGACTTCCTCTCTAGGAATGTAACGGCATTTAGCATATTTACCATAATATCCAATTCTTGCTTTCTTAGCTTCTTGTAATTTTCTAATTTCATCTAGCTCTTCAGCAGAACAAAAACATGGATAAGCTAAATCATTTTCAATCAACTTTTTAGCAAATGCTTGATAAATATCTTTTCTCTCACTTTGTAAGTAAGGACCATATTCACCACCAAAAGAATATCCTTCATCAAAATCAATCTCTAAGTTTTTAAAGTCTTCAACAATTGATTCAGGACCATTTTCAATTTCTCTTTTATGATCAGTATCCTCAATTCTTAAAAACATAACACCTTTAGTTTGTTTTGCATATAAAGAACTTATTAATGATTGCATTAAACTTCCCATATGTAATTTACCAGTTGGACTAGGTGCAGCTCTTGTAACTATTGCATCTTTATCAAGATCTCTAGGTTTATATTTATCTAGATAATATTGATAATCATGTTCAACTCCAGGTAATAAAAAATCAGCATATTCTTTATTTGTCATGTTTACCTCCATATAAATTGGTTGCCCAGGTAGGATTCGAACCTACGGAATGTCAGGGTCAGAGCCTGATGCCTTACCACTTGGCGACTGGGCAATAGCCATATATATAGTACAACATCTTCTATAAATTAGCAAATGTAAAGTACTATTAAACGCAACAAAATAAATAGATTAAAGCATCTTTTACATTTGCATTAATTATTTATATTATGTATAATACTTTTTGGAGGGTGTAGTATGGCAAAAAGTAAAAAACAAAACTATCAAACAGAAGATGAAAATGAAGTAATAAGATTCTTTATTATATTAGCCGTAGTTGTAACAATAACTTTAGGTTTTTATCTATTTACTAAGAACGTTGTAAAAAAGGTTAATGTAAATAGACCTGATGCAGTTCAACAAGGAGAAATAGATTATACAAAAGTAACTGTTGGAACAATGTTAGGAAAACCTGATTCAGAGTACTATGTAATAGCATATGATACTGAAGACACATTAGCACCAACATACAAATATGTAGTTAATGTTTATGAAGAAGATGATAATAAATTACCTGTTTATTATATTGATTTAAATAACACTTTAAATGAAAAGTATATTGCCAAAGATGGTAATGTTAACAAATCAGCAAAAACAATTAATGAACTATCACTTGGAAAAGTTACATTAATTAAGGTTGAAAACGGAAAGATTGCTAATTATTTTGATGGTATTGAAGAAATAAAAACTGAACTAAAATATGAAGAAAATAGTCAATAGACTATTTTTTTTAATTAATGTGTTAATTAACTGTGTAAACAGCCATTTATCATTTTGACATCAAAATATACCTATGCTAAACTGAAAATAGGTGATAAATATGGCATCAGGAAAGGATAAAAAGGGAGTTAGTAAGAAGACTAACAAAAAACGCGATAACGAAATTATAAAAGAAGAAAAAAAAGTTGTTGCGAAAGAAAATGCTGGCAATGAAAAATGCCTTACTTTTAAACATTTTAAGATATACCCAGGAATTGCAAAATTTACTGAAGTGGTATCAATTGCTATCCTAGTAGTAATTGCATCATTCTTGGCTACTAAAATGTATTGCAATAAACAATATAAAAAAGAAGAAAGTGAAAACAAATATGTTCAAATATCAAAAGATGAGAATTTAAAACAGTTTGTTGATGTATACGATGATGTTACAAAAAACAAAGTTGGAGAAGTTGACAAAGGCGAATTAATCGGAGGAGCTATCGAAGGAATGCTTGGTACTTTAGATGACGATTATGCAGAATACTTAAATAAGGATGAAGCAGAAGAATTCGATTATGAATTAAGTCGTAAATTCCGTGGAATAGGGGTAAGAATTCTAAATGCTGATAATTCAATCATTGAAGTATTTGAAGGATCTCCTGCAGAAGCAGCTGGTATTCAAGTTGGAGATATCATTGTTAAAGTAAATGATAGAGATGTTGAAAGCTATGGTGCTCAAGAAATATCTGAAGTAATTAGAGATAATGAAGGAATTAACAGTTTAGAAATAACTGTTAGAAGAGATGGAGAAGATGTATTATTAAATGTTGGTTTAGGTGAAATCACAGAACCAGCAAGTTCATCTGAAGTTCTAGACGGAAATATTGGTTATATTTCAATATCTGTATTCTCTGAAGATTTAAAAAATGAAATTGCAAAGAAAATTGCTAAATATAATGAAGATGGTGTTACAAATTTAGTAATCGATGTAAGAGGCAATTCTGGAGGATTATTAACATCAGCAGAAGCTGTAGCAGCATTATTCCTTGAAAAAGGAGAAACAATTTATTCTTTTGAAGATAAAGAAGGCGTTAAGGTAATTAAGGATGAAACAGCTGAATCTACTAACTTTAATATTGCAATATTAATTGATGGTGGATCTGCATCAGCAGCTGAATTATTTACTGCAGCATTAAAAGATAGTTATGCTCATAATGTAGCAGTATATGGTACTCAATCATTTGGAAAAGGTACTGTTCAACAAGTAATCACATTAAGTGACGGATCTAAAGCTAAATATACTATTGGTAAATGGTATAGACCAGATGGAACTTGCGTAGATGAAGAAGGAATTATTCCTGATGTTGAAGTTGAATTTGAATGCACTGAAGTAACTGAAGATGGTGTTTGCATGTATGATGAAGATAATCAATTAAAAGCCGCTTTAAGTGCATTTGGACAATAATAGAAAATTGTTATTTTAATAAAAATAGTATATAATATAAAACGAAAGCCGAGGAATTAACATGAAACAGGGTGATAAATACACGATTCATTGTTATAAACATAATGGAACTATTCATAGAACTTGGGATGAAGCCATTATTCTTGAGGAAACTGAAGATTATATTGTATGTGCTAATAATCATGTTAAAGTAACTGAAAGTAATGGAAGAAGCCATAAAACTAAAGAACCTGCTATAATGTTTTTCTATAAAAAAAGATGGTTTAACATCATAGCACAACTTAAGTCTTTTGGCTTATTTTATTATTGTAATATAGCATCACCATACACAGTTGATGGAAATATTATTAAATATATAGATTATGATCTAGATTTAAGAGTGTTCCCAGATGGTGGATATAAGGTTCTAGATAGAAATGAATATAAATATCATAAGAAAATTATGAGATATAGTGATGAAATTGATTTAATTGTAAAAAAAGAATTAGCAGCTCTTATTGATATAAAGAAAAATCAAGAATTTCCTTTCAACGAGGAAAAGATAAATGAATATTACAAATTATATCAAGATTTAATTATTGCTGAATAATAGTGTATAATTAAAAAAGAGGTGAAAACTTTGGAAAAAAACATAGATAATATAAAAATTCACTATGAACAAACTGGAAAAGGCAAGGATGTTGTACTTTTACATGGTTGGGGACAAAACATCGAAATGATGAAACCTCTAGCGGATGGCTTAGAGGATTTTTGTCGTTGTACAATTATAGATCTTCCAGGATTTGGCGAGTCAAGTGAGCCATTAGAATCATTAAATATCTATGAATATACTGAAGTAATAGAAAAATTACTAAAAGAATTAAATATAGTTAATCCTATTATAATAGGACATTCTTTTGGAGGTAGAATAGCAATCATATATGCAAGTAGAAATAAAACTGAAAAAATAGTTTTATTTGGGGCTCCATGTATAAGAGAATATAAACCTACTGCAAAAGACAAATTGTTAAAAACACTAAAGAAGATTAAAATAGCAACACCAATAGTAAATATAATGAAAAAGAAAATGGGATCTGCTGATTATAATAATGCTACTCCTGTAATGAGAGGAATATTAGTTAAAACAGTCAACCAAGACTTAAGCGAAGAGGCAAAGAAAATTGAATGTCCATCTCTACTTATCTGGGGAACCAACGATACCGCAGCACCTATAGAACTTGCTAGAAGATTAGAAAAATTAATAAAAGATGCTGGACTAATTGAAATACCGGGAGGTTCACATTATGCATATTTAGAATCATTAGGCTATTGCTTAAATATTCTAAGAAACTTCTTGGAGGATAAGAATTAGTATGGAAAAAGAAATGTTTGTTAATATAATACTAATTACAGTATTATTTTTCACAGTAATAAAAAAATCAAAAAGATCATTACATATGTTTCAACAGAATCTATATAATGAAAATAATCGTTACATTAAATGGTTAAAAAATAATATAAAGGAAGGATTTTATTATTTAGATTTAATAACATTACCTTTAATATTATTATCTATGTTTTTTGATAATACTTTTGGTTTAGCATTAAAAATTGCAGTATTATTTTTATTAATCCTAGAATGTTCAAATATTGATGAAGCTATTCTAGGAGAAAAACAAAAGAAACCTCTTGTTATAACTTCAAGAGTTAAAAGACAAATGTTTACATTATATTTAATAAATTTAATACCATATATAATATTATTGTTAAATATAAGAAAAGAAAATATTGATAATATTGCATTGTTAACAAGTAATATTTTATTAATATTAAATTATTTACTTGTAGCGGTTGTAAATATTATCAATACACCAATAGAAAGAGGAGTATATTACTATTATTGGTATAAGGCTAGAAGAAAATTAAAAACACTAACTAACTTAGAATCAATAGGTATTACTGGATCATATGGAAAAACCAGCAGTAAAAATATTCTTAATTCAATATTAAGTATTGCATATATAACGCACCCTACACCAAAGAATTTTAATACCGATGTAGGATTAATGAGAACAATTAATAATGATTTAGATAAATTTGATGAAATATTTATTGCAGAGATGGGAGCCTATAGAGTAGGACGCATTAAAAACTCATGCAAACTAGTTAAACCTAAATATGGTTTGTTAACCACAATTGGTAAAGCTCATTTAGAAACATTTAAAACTGAAGAGAATATTATTAGAACAAAATTTGAACTTATTGAATCACTGCCAAGCGATGGAATTGCATTCTTAAACATGGATGATAAAAAACAAGTAAATTATAAATTGAAAAATAAAGTAAAAGTTATTTGGTATGCAGTTGACAATGAAAAAGCATCAGTTTATGCCAAGAACATAAAGTGTACATCAAAAGGATCTGAATTTGACGTCAAATTTAAAGATGAAGATAAACTATATCATTTTGAAACCAAACTATTAGGAAGACACAATATTTCTAATATTATTTCTTCTTTAGCAGTTGGTCACGAATTTAGAATCCCTGTTGAAAAATTACAAATTGCCGTTAAAGAAATACAACCAATTGAACATAGATTGGAATTAAAAAAACTAGGTAAGATGTATCAAATAGATGATGCATACAATTCAAATCCAGTTGGTGCGAAGATTGCTTTAGAGGTTTTAAACATGATGGATGGAACTAAGGTAGTAGTAACTCCTGGAATGATAGAACTGGGTTGTGAACAAGAAAAAGCTAATTACGAATTTGGTAATCAAATTGCAAATGTTGCTGACCATGTAATATTAGTTGGTGAAAAACAAACAAAGCCAATTTATGATGGGCTAATTGATAATAAATATGATAAAAAGAAAATAATAATTACAAACGATGTTAGAGAAACATATAAAATGGTAAATAATCTAAAAAGTGTAAACAAAGATATATATGCATTATATGAAAACGATTTACCAGACAATTATAATGAACTTAACAAGTAAAGGAGATCAAAAATGAAAATTAAACTAGGAGTAATTTTTGGCGGTAATAGCGTTGAACATGAAGTTAGTATTATTTCTGCAGTTCAAGCTATGAAATCAATGAATGAAGAAAAGTATGAAATTGTACCTATATATATAACGAAAGAAAAAGAATGGTATACAGGCACATCATTAAGGAAAATTGAAACATATAAAGATATTGATGCTTTAAAAAAGAGTAATACAAAAGTTGTTTTAATAAATGATAATAATAAATATTATTTACAATCATTTGGAATGTTTAAAAAATATAAAAAAGAACTTGATGTGGCATTTCCGATTGTCCATGGGACAAATGTTGAAGACGGAATACTACAAGGATATTTAGAAACAATTGGCATTCCTTATGTTGGAAGTGATGTATATGCATCAGTTGTCGGCCAAGATAAAGTATTGCAAAAATTAGTATATAAATCATTTGACCTTCCTATAACGGACTTTTATTGGTTCTATGATATTGAATACTTAGAAAATAAAGACAAGGTATTAAACAATTGCAAAAAAATTAAATTCCCAGTTGTAGTAAAACCTGCAACACTAGGCAGTTCGGTTGGAATAAGTTTTGCTAAAACAGAAGAAGACCTTGTTAATGCAATCGATGAAGCTATAAAATATGATAAAAAAATATTAATAGAAAAAGCTGTTGATAACTTGGTTGAAGTAAACATCTCAGTATTGGGTAATTATAAGATGCAAGAATTATCCTTAATTGAAGAAGTAACAACAAAGAATGATGTATTAACATTTGAAGATAAATATATTTCTGGTGGAAAGAAAACTGGTCCAAGTAAAGGAATGCTTAGTTTAGGAAGAAGAATTCCAGCCAAGATAAGTGAAAAAATGCAAAATGCTGTTGAAGGTATTGCAAAAAAAGCCTTTAAGGCATTGGGATCATCTGGCGTTGCTCGAATCGACTTCATGATAGATGAAAAAGCACAAACAGTATATATTAATGAAATAAATTCATGTCCAGGATCATTAGCATTCTACCTATGGGAACCAAAGGGTGTAAAATATACTGAATTACTTGATGATATGGTTAAAATAGCAATAAGAGATTATAAAGAAAAGCAAACCAAAGTACACACCTTCAAAAGTAACATATTAGAAGGCTATAAACCAGGTTCAAAAACAGGTAAAAAATTATAAAAAAGAAGAGAAAAAAATCTCTTCTTTTATTTTATGTGACAAATTTTGAAAAAAAGTGAATTTACCCCTTGAAAAAGGGATAAAAGTTGGTATAATTGAAGAGCAAACCCCAAAAAGAAGGGGAATGCGAATAAAGTTTTGAAGAAAGCGACAAAAAGTGTTGACAAAGGTCTTCAAAATGGTATAATATCGATTGTGCCTTGGGAAAG
>JAEEKZ010000042.1 GCA_016288635.1 Caryophanales bacterium | reverse complement strand
TTTATAATCAGTATGAAATATATGTGCACCATATTTATGTACATTAATACCTTCAATATTTTCAGTATAAACATTACCACCAACATGATTACGTTTATCAATTACTAAAACCTTTTTACCTTCTTTTTTAAGTCTATTAGCAACTGTAGCACCAAATAAACCTGCTCCTACTATTAAATAATCGTATTTCATAAAAGTTCCTCCTTCTTATATTTTTAATACATTTACTCTGATTCCAGCAAATTTCTTTTTTAATATATTAATTTCATTATCGCTTAAAACATCAAAGTGATTTATCGTCTTTCCTAAACTAGTATATTTACTTTTACCTAGCTCGTGAACATTAAAAACATCAATCTCTTTTACATTGTTTTTAACTAATAAATCATATATTAACTGAATATTCTCATCTTCATAAGTGTATTCTTTAACTAAAGGAATTCTAAATTTAATATTCGTATTGTTCCTAAGTAAAAAATCAATATTTGAAGTAAACAAATCAACATCTATATTTATCTTTTTTGCTGCTTTTGCACTCAATATCTTTATATCAACCAAGTAGTAATCAGCATACAACAAAGACCTTTCAAGATATTTTAATGGAGTAGATAAAGATGTTTCTATCGCTATAGAAACTTTTTTTTCTTTTAATCTTTTTAAAAGTGGCTCAACATCAAACATATGCCATAATGGCTCTCCACCTGAGAATGTCACTCCACCAACATTGTCATAATAGATTTTATCGCGAATTATTTCTTCATATAATTCATCACAATTTAATTCTTTCCCGTAAACGATTTTACCATCAATCGATTTTTCGATATCAAATGAGATGTTTTCAGGATTTGAACACCATGGACAATTTAGATTGCATCCTTTAAAAAAAACTGTCGTTCTTATTCCTGGCCCATCTTGCAAACAAAATCTTTGAATATTGGTAACAATATTTTTCATAAACATTTTCCTTCATTTTTTAGTGCTCTATCTATTAATACATTCTTATATTCGTCAGGCAAATCATTAAAATATGCACTAAACCCCCAAACTCTAACAATTAGATTTGGAAATTGTTCAGGATTGATCTTAGCTTTTATCAAAGTATCACTACTGACAACGTTCATTTGCATCTCAAAAAAATTAGTTTTTAGACTATAAGTTAAAAAGTCTAAAAATTTATCATAATTATTATCTATGAAATTTGGAGAAACAAAGAAGTCAACAACATTTCCATTATATTTATTAGCATTATAATCTAGCTTCCCTGCAAATAGTGTAAGTCCTGTATATGCTAGTGGTGTTTCAGAAGAAATATGTACATTATATGGCATATTCCTTTTTCTTCCATCAAAGGATGCTTCGGTATTATATGAGTCGACTATATAATTTGGAGAACTCAATCCAAATTTATATTTTCCTCCCAACTTATTTTTATATTTTGCTAAATGTTTTGATGCAATGTTCATTATTCTATTAGTCAAATCAATTATTTCTCGAGAATCGTCGCCAAATCGTTTTTCAATATTTAAGTCTTCCATGTTTTCATTAATTCTTTTCATATTTAATTCATTTAATGTGTATATTTTTTCATCAAAAGCATATTTTTTTAATACAAGTAAAGAATTAATAGTATTAGATAAACCTACAGATAACAAACCAAAATTATTATATTTTGCTCCACCCTTTGATATGTCTAAATTTTTAACAACACAATCATATGTAAAAATACTCATCAAAGGATCTTCTTGAAAATTAATGCTGTTTGTATAATCAACTATTTCTTTTATATAAATATCCATTTTTTTATCATAGCAATCCAACAACTCATCAAAAGTATCAATACTATTATAACTATCATTTTTGAAAATCATATTTAATGGTTCCAAAAACTTGATGTTAGATAAATTATTTTGATCAAATGATTTACCAAGAATTAGTGGCTCCCAACATGCTGATGTAACATAATCAAAAACATCTTTTTTATCATATCCAGCAGATTTTAAAGCTTTAATTACAATTTCGTCATTTGAAAATAATGGACATCCTATTCCAGTTTTTATACAGCTTAACGATTTATCAAGTAATAATCGAGATGTTTTTTTTGAAACTCGAAGTAATATTTTAGGATCAGGAATTTGTAGGTCTTTTATTGCATCAATAAACATATATGTTAAATCATTACTAATATATTGTCCTCTATCATCTAGTCCAGCAAGAACTATCAATTGTCCCGTATCTCCTAACATAACATTGCTCTTAAAACAATAATCTTTGTGTAATATACTTAGAAATTTTTTAATCATATTATATGCTTCTTCTTTAGTCAATATTTTACATCTAATGTCATTATCATAATATCTATAAAGTAATTTATCAAGTCTTCCTAACCCAACTAATCGGTGATTAGTCTGCCATAACAATTGATTATATAGTAAAATTCTTTGAAGTGCTTCATCAAAGGATTGACATTCTTTATCTATAATATTCTCAAAATACTTTGATAAAACTTCATTCCTATCGCTTTTATTTTTCTCTAGTACTTCAATAACTCTATTAATATAATTTCTTATCGCATTTAAAATAAAAAAAGCATTATCAAAATTTGAGGAATTATTTTCTATTTGTAAAATTGATTTCATGCATTTTTCATAATCTATCGGCATATTAGAAATCACATTTTTATTAGTATATATCTTATTTTCGTAATCTATATAATAATAATAAAAATCATTACAATCTTTAACACTAATCTTATTTAATAATAATTCAAATTGTTTATAATAACTGTACTTATTATTAATTAAATGAATATTTCCATTAAATATATTGTTTCCTCTATTTAATTTATCGTATTCAAACTTAATAAATTTGTTTTTTCTCCTAATATCTAAAACAAAATCAGGAACCAATTTTCTTATTATCTTTTTTAGTTTTTTCATGTTTTACTCCTACTACTCTCATCATTCTATCAAATGTTTGAAGGAACAAATCATCCTTTAATATACATATCAATGAAAAATACACAACAACTCCTATAACTGCAATTATACCGGTATTTATTATACTTGGTTTAAAATATAAACTAAGCGGAAAAACAATTGCAAACATTATAAGACTTGAGGCGATGCACTTTCCAAAATTATTAAATAAATCTTTTAATTTAATGTCATTTTTTATCATAATCATTTGTGCAGTTAATATTATTAATTCAGCGATTACAGAAAAAACAATTGCACCTATTGCGCCAAACGATGGAATCAAAAAATAATTACCACAAAAATTAATTAGTGCTCCTATTATAACACTATATGTAAATTCTCTTTGCCTTCCAACTGAAATCAAATATTGCATACCCGTGACATTATTTAAACCAATCGCAACAAATAACAATGATCCAATTTGAACCACAGTAATTGCTGGTAAAAACTCTTTTCCTAAAAACCAAGGAATAAAATTGTTAGCAATACCTATCAACCCAAACGAAATTGGGAGAGCTATTAGCCAAACAAAATGAAATGATTTTCTTAATCTAATCTTAATTTCTTCATTATTCTTATTTGCAAACAAATTAGAAATTTTAGGAATCATAACTGTTCCAAGAGACGTTATAATTGTTAATAAAATTTTTATTATTTTAGTTGATTGTTCATATATTCCTACCTCAACCATATTGTTTGTTAATAATCCTATCATAGTCCTATCGAGAACAGTATATACTTGAATTGCAATTTGTGGAATAAATAAAGATAGTGTTGGTTTCAAATGTTTAGCTATATTTAATGATTTCCTTTTTATTTTACACAAATATTTTGGCAAGTAAAACCATAGGGAAATATTACCTACTACCAACGAAATTGTATATATCCAATAATACAAAGTTAAATCTGCGGATGATTTAATAAAAGTAAATATACATATAATACTAATAACCTTTACTAAAAAATTTCTTGGAACTATCTTTTTGAAGTCTTCCATTCCTTGGAAAAACCAAGATATATCAAGTAAATTTCCAATTAACTCAAACACTAGTATTCTATAGTAAATTTGATAATCATTTTTTAAATATACAAAAGAGAAATAGAAAATACAAATCGATATAAGCATACAAATAGCTTTAAGAAGAAGAATTTCATAAAAAATCTTACTATATTTTTCTTTTCTATCTTGGAAATATGCAATTGTTCTCTGACCGTATAATGAGATTCCAACAGAACCAAACATCACAAAATAAGTTGCTATAGATAATGTGTAACTGAAAACTCCAATATTTTCAGCACCCAAAACTCGCGATAAATAAGGCGTTGTAATAATTGGTGATAGAATCATCAATATTTGATAAAGCATATTATATACATAATTTTTTGTAACACTTTTTTTATTTTTTTCCATGTCTCAAAAATAAATCCTTTCTATTGTTGTAAAATTCAAAACAAAAAATGCAAAATAACCAAACTAATAGATATTTTACTAATACCATTGATACAACATTTTCATAAAACTTATTTGAGAAAAATGACATTATCAAAGTACTAGCTACAAATGAATAAGTCAAAATATATATATTCAATCCATTTTTTTTCTTTTTTATTTTTATTGTTTCATATAATGACTGCGATATAATAGCCATAATTAAAACAAAAACAAACTCTCCAACATATCCAAAATCATAGATATACGGATAAAATGTTGTATATACATTACCTAAATTATAACCGTTAACAGTCCTAAATGGAGCATCCAAATGATATGGTTCATAATTATTTATTTTTAATTTTTCCCCAAGTGTTTTATTTAATGTGTAAAATGTTTGGCTTCCAAATATTTTAGAATCTCTTGGAAAATTACCCTCTTGTAGTGCCATATCCAGATTTTTCAACTGTCCTCCACAATATATTGATATGTAATCAAAGAAATTAACATTTTTTGTATCCCTTCCCAAAACCTTAGCAAGCGGAATAAAAGAAACGATGAAAATCAAAAATACTACTATAATTTTTTTAAATGCATTAAGTGAAAAATTATTTTTATAGTTTGATTTAATATTTTTTACAATAAAAATCATTGCAATAAAAGCAAATGCATAATAAAATGCCCCAGTTCTAGATCCATCTAAAAAGGTTGATATAATAGCAACAATTGAAATTGCTACTTCAACTTTATTTATTTTTTTATTATAAAAGTAATTGGTTACTAAAATATAATTAAATATATAACCAACAGCAATAATAGCAAATCTTAAATTTGAAACTATAAATGGTAATTTTACAATATTATAATTATCTGTAAATTTAGAAAGATAATCATATTTACCAATCGAACTTATTATGCTACTAATGCTCGTTATATTTCCACCTACTGAAGAAACTACATAATAAAGAAATATTCCACACGCAACAATAGATAAAACTAAATATGCAATTTCAAAATATAATGGCAGCTGAATCTGACTTAGTTTGTTTAATTTTTTTAATCGATTTTTTTTGCACTTAATCACATAATATTTCTTCACAAAATAACATACAATGCAAAATTCACTAACTCCTAAGAAAACAACAAGGAAAGTGTTAAAATGTAAATCAAAAGACCACTTTTTGCAATTAATAAGTGCCATAAATGATAAAGCTAAAAATCCAAACGAAAACAAAAAACTAGGTTCAAAAATATCCTTATTTGTTTTTTTAAATATCAAAGCTAAAATTACAATCAACAAAACAAACAATATAGAAAGAAGAATCATTATATCATTCTCCTTTCTTCATCTTTTAAAATACTATCAATTACTTTTTTAGTGTAATATCCTTCTCTTATGTTTTTTCCAATTATCGAGGCATTTTTTATTTTTACTTTATAATCATCAAATTTCAAATCATTGATTTCATAAATATTTGATATGACATATCCAATATTATTTTTTTTAACGAAATCAGCGCTAGCAGCCTTATCCCATACAATTACAGGTATTCCAGATGCTAAATAACATGACAATTTATGTGGACAATTGTATTTTGTATAATTTTTTAATCCACTATCATCCATTGTTTCATCATAATTTCCATCCCACACCAAACCAATATTACCGTTAATTTTTTGTGGAAGTTCATCTGGAGAATATTTCCCTTTATATATTATTTTTTTATTATTAAATTCCGTATCACCAACTCCATATACATTTAAAACAAATCTCATTTTTTCTTCTTCTAATTGTCTAAGAAAAGGTGCTTTATCAAGATTTCCCGTATATACAACCTCAACATTTTTTATTACATCAGATCTTTTTAATTTGTTATCACACAAATAATCGAACATTTCTAAAACATATATTTTGTTCTCAGGAATTCCTTTTAAAATTAAATAATCTTTCATTTTTTGATTGTGGCATATAATAGTCTTACAGCTATTAACAAATTTTATTTCCTTTTTATCAATCTTGCAATTATTTCCGCGTAATCCTTCTAAATCATGTATTAAAGCAATCTTATTTTTAGCTAAATTCATCAATGGAAGAAAGTTTGCAATAGGACATTGAACAATGGTCAACTCATTTCTTTTTAACCTAGTTAATAAAAAAAATAATTTTTTCACTAAATAAACGAATCTTGCAACCTTACTTTTACCTTCGTTACCGTTCATTCTTAATGTAAAAATCTTAGCATTATAATTTGTTTTCAAAATTCTTTCAATATCAACTTTTGCCTTCGGACCTGCATTAAGATTAGTTGCAACATACTGACTAATTACTCTCATTAACACACCTACAATCTTATAATTTCATTATACACTCTTTCTGAATTTTTACAATCATTATAAACAAACACACTATCAATGTTTTTCATATATTTATCTTCAATTTTAAAATTAGCCTTGCAATACTTAATAATATATTTAACAACTTCAGCTGATTCTTCTGCTACAGGGCCAAATCCATTTTTTCGATGATTAAACCAACCTTCTTTATAATGCTTTGTCACAAATTCATTATAGTCAAATTGAAAATACACACTTGGTTTTTTTAAATAAGCCACATCAAAAAAAACGCTTGAATAGTCTGTAACCAACAAGGAACATTCATTTAGTAATGATTGAACATCATGTTGCTCTTTGCTTGCAATAATAACATTTGGCATATCATTGTCAAATGCCTCTACAAAAGATTGCATTTCGTAATGAGGATAAAAAAGTACTTTATAGTTGTTTTTTTCTAAAAACATATTCAATTTCTTATTATTCAATAACTCATACCACTTCTTGAAAAAAAGACTATTTTTAAATTCATTTATATTTTTACAATAAAACAATGTAGTACGCCATGTTGGCATTATCAATATTGTGTTTTTAGGATTACTCTTTAAAAAATCATATCTTACAAACCCTGTATATTTTAATATCTTATCTGTAAATCCACTGGTTTTCAACAAATAATCATATTCAGGTTTTGCTCCACATATAAACAAATCAATATTTATTCTTTTTGGATTAAAAATATCAATATGATTCTGTGTAATACCATGTTGTAAAAAAATTCTTTTCCCTTTTATATGCAACCTATATTTAGATTCTAATTTATTAAACAATCGCATTTCTGGGGAAAAGCCCATAATATGTGTGCTTATTAATTTTCCTGCTGTAATAAAAAGAATATAATGTTGAAAACTTCTTAAATATACGATATCATCTTTACATTCAATTTTATTTAAATCTGGCGAGTTTTTAGAAATAACATATTTTACATTTAATTTCGGCTTATTCTTCTTCAAGTACTTATAAAAGGCAAAGCCATTATCTCTTGCTTCATCTCCTCTTTCTGAAATAAGCCATACACATTCATTTTTTATTCTAAACAATTTGCATATACAAAAGATGATTATATATTTAATCAAAACAAATAATTGAAGTGCTCTCAATTTTACTTTTTTTACATTCATTTATACCACCTTTTTTTTATGAAACTATAGCATTTCCAACTCGTCTTAAAAAAACAGTCACCAAACTGTAATGACAATAATCCAACTTTGTCTCTGAAAGACAATTTACTCTTTCTAAATAATAGATTTCTTTTAGATAGCAAATATTCCTTGATTTCCTTTTTTATTTTTTTTAAATCATCGGATTTTACAAAGACAATCTGTCTATAAATTGACAAATTTGCCTCTATTCTTTTCTTTAAAACAGCATCAAACAAGTCAGGATATTCTGCAATTATTGAATTACACATATTATCTACCATTTCAAGCAAGTCTAGTTTTCTCTCGTTAAACTCTTGTGTAGTAATCGAATCTTCACGAATATAATAATTGTATCCCGCTTTATTATTATAAGCGATTTTTTTACATTTCATTACGAGCTTATACGTTGTTCCATTATCTTCGTATAATTTTCCCTCAGGGAATGATATGTTTTTAAATAATTTCCTCAAATATAACTTTGCACATGCAGACACATCAAATCCAGCACCACACAACAATCTATCCAAGCATTCACTAGTTGTCATAACGCACTCAGGATATTTATCGCCAATATTAATTTTCTTTTTATCATAAATTACGTTATACGGAGTTATTGACAAATCAACATCATATTTTTTTATCAAATTATATAATTGCATAACATAATCGCTTTCAATATTATCATCAGAGTCAATAAATGTTACATATTTTCCCTTTGCCCTATTAATTCCCTCATTACGTGCACTCGATAATCCACCATTACTTTTATGATAAACTTTAATTCTCTTATCTTTCTTTAAATACTCATTGCATATTTTACCACTATCATCTGTCGAACCATCGTTAATTAATATAATCTCTAAATTAGTAAATGTTTGGTTTAAAATTGAGTCTATACATCGATTTAAATATTTTTCTACATTATATATGGGTACAATAACACTTATCAAATCACTATTCATCATCTTTTCCCTACTTTCATACCTATATATCTAACCGCCATATTAGGAACAAATTTGAAAAGTACCGCTATATTTTTATCTTCAAGAGATCTTTTCAGAATATATTTTGCTAAACTTCCACCTGTTCTATTTGTTCCAAATTTATCAATGTATTCATTTTCTTTAAAAAACCTACCTGTTGATTTGTATCTCTTATATAGCTCCTTTAATTTAAAATTATGAGAATGATAAACCATTGAACTAGCTTGATATCCTATCTTATAACCATTCATTATAAGCTTATATGCAATATACATATCCTCATTTATTGGTAAATTCTTTTGATCATATCCGTTCAGATTAATAAAAACATCCTTCTTAATTGCTGATGACGCATCAGAAAAAAAGAAGGTTCTTAATCCTAATTCATCTATACTTTTCTTTGATACAACTCTAGATTCAATTGGATAATTCTTTTCTCGTGTATATTTTTCAATAGAATTATTTTCACAGATTTGTCTGGAAAAAGTTGCATCTACTTTATCACTAATAATTGGTTTGACTAATTCAAACAACCAATTGTCGTTAACAGGTACGATATCTTGAGAAATAAAGACTAAAATATCGCCATTTGAATTAAATGCTGATTTTTCTCTTGTCAAACTATGAGAAAAATCATCAACTTTAATTTTCTCATAAGCAATCTTTTCATCCTTCATTAATTGTTCAGTTTTATCATCACATTCTGTAAGAATATATTTTATTTCTTCAATATCAACTTTTTTTTGATTCCAAATCGATTTATTTAAATCTAAAATATATTTTTCAGCATTATAAAGAGGACAAATAATTGTTACTTTTTTCCCCATCAAACCATCTCCAATGCATACTAAGTATAGTATAACATTTATATATTTATTACGCAATAATTACACCTGTAAAAAACCTGATATTTATTTTAAAAAAATTGGTATAAACCAATTTTTATTATATATTTTTATAAGCATTCTTATATTCATCAGATAAAATATTATTAACCCAATCTTGATTATTTATGTACCAATCAATAGTTTCTTTAATACCATCTTCAAAATTATATTTTCTTGTCCAACCCAATTCTTTTTCTACTTTAGTTGAATCAATTGCATAACGAAGATCATGTCCTTTACGGTCAGTAACGAACTCTATTAAGTCTTCACTTTTACCAAGTTGCTTTAATATAGTTTTAACAACTGTTATATTAGTTCTTTCAGAGTGACCTCCTAAGTTATATACTTCACCATCTTTTCCATGTCTTACTATCATATCAACACCAACATTATGATCATATACATGAATCCAGTCTCTTACATTTTCTCCTTTACCATATACTGGTATTTTTTCATTCTTCATTGCTTTAGAGAAAACAACTGGAATTAGTTTCTCTGGAAATTGATATGGTCCATAGTTATTAGAACATCTACTAATTGTTGTAGGTAAACCAAATGTTCTATGATATGCACCAACTAGTAAGTCAGCTGAAGCTTTACTAGATGAATATGGACTAGATGTATGAATAGGAGTTTCTTCAGTAAATAATAAATCAGGTCTATCAAGTGGTAAATCACCATATACTTCATCAGTAGATACTTGATGATATCTTTTAATACCATATTTAACACAAGCATCCATTAGTACACTAGTTCCAATAATATTTGTTTCTAAAAATATTGTTGGATTTTTAATAGAATTATCAACATGAGACTCTGCTGCAAAGTTAATAACTATATCAAACTTCTCTTCTTCAAATAATTTATATACTAATTCTCTATCTCTTATATCACCTTTTACAAATTTAAAATTTTTCTTACTTTCAAGTGATTTAATATTATTATAGTTTCCTGCGTATGTAAGAGCGTCTATACATACAAATTCATCATCTGGGTAATTCTCTACTTCATAATGACAAAAGTTACTACCAATAAATCCTGCTCCACCTGTTATTAATATTTTCATAATAAATTCTCTCTTTCTAATTCTTCACAATATCTTTTTGTTGCATCTTCCCATGTTGGTAACATAGTAAATCCATTTTCTATTAACTTGTCCTTTGATAATTTAGAGTTTCTTGGTCTATAAGCTTGCTTTGTCCCAGTTATCTCTAAATATTTTTCAGTAGAAACTGGATTTATCTTAGTATTTTTATTATTTATTTTCATAATATAACTTGCAAATTCTGCCCAAGAACAAAATCCATCATTATTAACATGGTAAGTACCATACTTATCTGTATAACTCATTTCAACTAGTAATTTAGCTAAATCTACTGTATATGTTGGACTACCTATTTGATCATTTACTACATTTAATTCATCTTTAGTTTTTGATAGTTTTAACATTGTTTTAATAAAGTTATTACCATTAATACCAAATACCCAAGATATTCTTGTTATAAAGTGATTTGGATTACGACTAGCTTCAAGTTCACCTTCATACTTAGTCTTACCATAAACACTCTTTGGATTTGGTTTATCCATTTCATTGTATAAGCCATCCTTTTCTCCATCAAAGACATAATCGGTTGATATATAGAATAGTTTTGCTCCAACTTCTATAGATGCATCAGTTATATTTCTTGTACCTTCAACATTAACTTTACAAACCATATCTTCCATATCTTCTGCTTTATCAACAGCTGTCCAAGCAGCACAATGAAATATAACATCCGGTTTATAATCTTTAATCATTTTAATAGTTGCATCTCTATCCGTAATATCTAATCTATCAATATCAAGAGCTAGGATATCATATTCACCACGATTATGTAACTCTCTTATAATATCATAGCCTAATTGACCTTTATAACCTGTAACTATATATTTTTTTGGTGTTCGATAAAATTCACTTTTACATTCTTTTAAAGAACATCTATTTTTGTCTTTATCTGATAATACTGGTTCAGTAATATCATATTTTTTAAATATCTCTTTCCAGTTAATGTTTATATCTTTATCATCCCAGGCTATTCCATCTTCCATTTTTGGATTATATAAGTTATCTACATAATACTCAAATAATGTATCATCAGAAAGTGATAGAAATCCATGAGCAAATCCACGTGGGACATATAATAGTCTTCCATTATCAGGAGTTAGTTCAACACTAATCCATTTACCATATGTCTTAGAATCTTTTCTAATATCAACAACTACATCTAATACTTTACCTCTATGACATCTAACTACTTTAGCTTGACAATATGGATTATTTTGAAAATGTAGTCCACGTAATATTCCTTTTCCACTTAATGAATTACTTACTTGAAATATTTTATTAAAACCAAGACTTTTTAATTCCTCTTCAGTTATTGATTCAAAATAGCCCCTATTATCACCAAATCTATTTGGTTCTAAGATATAACAATCTAATAATTCTGTTTCTATTCTTTCCATTTAGTATCATCCTTCTCAACTATTCTTTTTAAACTTTGACCATAAGTATTTTTACTTAGTAATGCTGCTCTTTCTTGCATTTTTTCTTTACTTAGCCATCCTTTTTTATAACCAATAATCTCTGGACTACAAATAACTCTATCACGACTTTCTTCTATTGTCCTAATCATATTAGAAGCTTCAAGTAGTGAACTAAATGTTCCAGTATCAAACCAAGTATATCCTTCACCAAGTAGTGCTGCTTTTAAATTACCATCTTGTAAATATAAATCATTTAGTGTTGTTATTTCTAGTTCACCACGTTTAGATGGTTTTACCATCTTAGCTTTCTTACTAACTCCTTTTGGATAGAAATAAAGTCCTGTTATTGCATAGTCTGATTTAGGATTTTCTGGTTTTTCTTCAACACCTATAACATTATTCTTTTCATCAAGTTCCATAACACCAAATCTTTCTGGATCTTTTACTTGATATCCAAATATAGTAGCTGTACCATTAATTGCATTATTATATGCAATTTGAAGTTTCTTATCTAAACCATTACCATAGAAAATGTTATCACCTAGTATCATTGCACAAGAAGAATTTCCAATAAATTCTTCACCAAGTATAAATGCTTGCGCAAGACCATCTGGTGAAGGTTGAATAATATATTCTAAATTAATACCAAAGTTAGAACCATCGCCAAGCAATCTTCTAAAAGCATCCTGATCTTCGTTTGTTGTAATAATAAGTATATCCTTAATTCCAACTTGCATTAAAACTGATAATGGATAATAAATCATGGGCTTATCATATATTGGTAGCAATTGTTTGCTAATTCCTTCGGTTATTGGATATAATCTTGTACCAGTTCCACCGGCTAAGATAATACCCTTCATATCACTCTTACCTTCTAAATTTCCATAAATAATAATATCTCTACTTACATCATAAAGAGAAGCAAATTTTTCTAATTCTTCTACTTCTACTTTTCTTAAACCTTTTTCTATTCTTATTATTGAATCTCTACCCAATCCTAATCTATCTGCAACCTGTTCTTGAGTCATGTTTGCTTTTTCTCTTAAAAATTTTAAATTTCTACTTATTAAACTATTTTTCATCTCTACTGCTTTTTCCTCTCACAGATAATTATAAAACAAGATGTTGATTTTTTCAACATCTTGTTTGTTCTGTATAAATTTATTATTATTGAACTTCCACAGGTTCTGCTTTATCATTTAAGTATTCTTGTATCTTCTCTTTAGCCGTTGTTACTGTTTTTTGGTTTGGAATCATTACATATAAATCTTGTTTAGGGAATGAATATGTTTTAGCCATACTATTACTTCCATCAAGATTAGTTGTTTCAAATTCCCAACCTCTCATATCATCCAATTGGAATTGAATGAATGATGTAATATTATTCGTTGATAGATTTGTATCAAAACTACCTTCTAATGCATTTAAAATTCTATCATAATTAGTTAAGAGACTCTTGGATGATGAAAGTTTATTAACCAATAATTGAATAACTTGTTGTTGATTTTCACCACGATGTCTATCACCTTCAGCATACGCATGTCTTTCTCTAGCAAATGCTAATGCACATTTACCTTTTACAGTATTATTTCCTGGTTTAAAGTAACAAGATCTATCTGTCCAACAAGTAAATCCATACTTTTGATCATTATTAATAGTTATACCGTTAGGGAATACTGCATCTACTAATTTTATTACTGCATTAAAGTTAACTCTTACATAGAAATCAGCCTCAACACCAAGTAAATCTTCCATAGTTGCTTTAGATAGCTTAACTCCACCATTCATACCTGCATGAGTTAATTTATCTTTTAAACCAGTTTTACCATGTAATTGTACATAGTAATCTCTTGGAACACTCACCATTAATATTTTTCTTGTAGTTGGATTAACTACAATAAACATATTAACATCACTAAGACTTTTAGAAGGCATTTTTCCACTTCTTGTGTCTATACCACTTAAATATACAATAAATGGTTTTGATGTAATATCTTCTCTAGTTTCTTCTTTTTCTATTTTCTTAACTAATTCTATTTTATCGATTATTTTATATTTCTCTACTTTTTCAGTTTCAGTGTTATTACTTGGTGTAGGAACTTTTGCTTCCTCATTATCATTAATAGTTTCATATGATGATTCACTAATTATTATTACTTTTTCTTTGTCTTTTTCAATTAATCCAAGTAATTCTGAATAATCATCAACTTTATCCATAATAACATTAACTTTTTTGTTAACACTTTGTTTTAGTTTATCAATATCTTCTTCATCGTTATAGTAATATAATACTTTGTTTTCTATATCAGAAAGTTTCTCATAAGAACTATCTTTATTTGCTAATACATAGTAATAGTCTACTGTTTCTTCTACTTTAAAACCCACATCAATAAAATGATATGTTTCATTAAGTTTATATGCTCCATATCCTTCTAAACCTACTATTAAAACAAATAAAATATCTAGTACTATTAATAAACCTACCCTAGTTCTTTTATTAAATGCAAAGAACAAGAATATTAATTCTAATACACTTAATACACATACTATTAAATAGAAATACTTACTTGGTAATACATTTAATTTCTTTAAAAATATTACTAATAATACTAATACTATTAAAGCTATTACACTAAGTATTCT
>JAEEKZ010000041.1 GCA_016288635.1 Caryophanales bacterium | reverse complement strand
TGTTGGAGCTAATTTAACATTATTTGTAATTTCCCTTATTTGATCTACACCATTATTTGATGCCGCATCAATTTCAATAATATCTACATTTTCTGCAAAATTTAAACAATTATAACATTTACCACATGCTTCACCACTTGCATTATCGGTACAGTTGATTGCTTTTGCAAATATCCTAGCAGTACTTGTTTTACCGGTTCCTCTTGGCCCAGAAAAAATATAAGCATGAGATATTTTATTGTTAATAATTGAATTTTTCAAAATCTTCTTTGTATAGTTTTGCCCTACCAATGTTTCAAATGAATCAGGCCTATATTTTCTATATAAAACTTTATAGTTCAAAAAATCACCACCAGTAAAAATATTCTATCAAAAAAATAAGTTAAATTCTACATTTCTATTGAATTTAACTCATCTTTTATCTACAAAAAATTTCTTTAATTTATCTATTGTAATTTCACTAACATAATTATCTATTTTTATGAACTCAGTTCTGTCAAATTCTTTCTTGGTAACATCCTTTACCACATAGTAATAAACCCTTTTAATATGGGAATTGTAGATAATTGATTTACACATTGAACATGGTACTAAGTTTACATATAACTCACAATCATCTAAATGCCATGTTTTTAACCTTTTTTGAGCTTTTAAAATAGCATTTATTTCTGCATGGCCAAGTATATTATTTTTCTTGTTACGATCATTCCATCCATACGAAATAATTTTATCATTTAAAACAACAACCGCCCCTACTGGAACATCATCATTCTTAATAGATCTATCCATACATTTTAATATTAGATTATTAATTTTTTCCTCTAATTTCATATATTTCTCCAAAAAAAATGTGCACACAAATAGTGACTGACGTGGCTGCTACATTCCTGTCCTGACCAATTTACAATATATTTGTTGCACGCACTAATTATACAACAACTACCCCGGAAATTCAACTACAACGTCACACGAACATATGTTTGCTATATTATATACATTGTATATGCAACGTCAATGCATTATATATACAACAAATTGATAACAATTAATGTTTCACGTGAAACATTAAGCATTCAATAATAAATGCAAATATAAAAGCAAAACAAATAATTAATTAAAAAAAATATATATAAACAACATATTATCAACAATGTTTCACGTGAAACATCAACTAAAAGATAAATCAATAAATAAAAAACAACAAGCAGAATAATTCTAGATAATCAAATTTATAAATAACTATTAAAAATATCATAATAATAGGGGAAATATCAACATTTATAAATATTATGTTTCACATGAAACATATATTAACACAATTTAATATTTAACAATAATAATTAAAAAAATATTTGAATTAAAAAAATACTAACAAAATTTTTTTATGAAATAGAAATAAATATTTATAAAAATAGGGGAATATAAACAATTTATCAACACCAATGTTTCACGTGAAACATGAAAATAAAAAAGGAATGTTTCACGTGAAACATTCCTTTAGATCTTACTCATTAACCGGTTCTTCAGTAGGTGTAGATTCCTCTGTAGGAATTACAATATTTTCTTCAACTCCAGCTTTCTCTGTTAATGAAACTGTTGCCACAAATTGTTCATCCTTAAGATGAATCAATCTAACTCCTTGAGTAACTCTACCAAGTAATGATACTTGACTTAAAGGCATTCTCATAGTAATACCAGTATTAGTCATAATGAGGATATCCATATTATCTTGAACAGTGCATACAGCAGTCATACTACCATTCTTATCAGTAATATTAAGAGCTTTTACTCCTTTGCTTCCTCTCTTTGTTTGTCTAAATTCACGAACATTTGTTCGTTTACCATAACCCTTTACAGTTACTAATAAGATTTCATCATCATCTTTAACAATCTCACCACATACACATACATGGCCAGATCCTAGGTTAATTCCTCTAACACCACTAGCGGTTCTACCCATAGGTCTAATTTCATTTTCATTAAATTTAACCATTTTACCTTCACTAGAACCAAGTAATACTATATTTTCACCAGTAGTTTTCTTAACAGATATTAATTCATCATCATCACGTAATGATATTGCTATTTTACCGCTAGATCTTATGTTGTCATAATCACTTACTTGAGTTTTCTTAACAATACCTTGTTTTGTTACAAATAAGATATATCTGCTTTCTTCTTCAGAATTTACAGAAATCAATGATGTGATCTTTTCTTCTTTATCAATTTGGAGTAAGTTGATAATTGGAATTCCCTTAGATTGTCTATTAAACTCAGGAATTTCATATCCTTTTAATCTATAAACCTTACCTTTATTACTGAAGAATAGTATATAATCATGTGTTGATAAAGTTAATAAATGTTTAACGAAATCTTCATCATTAATATTCATACCTTTAATACCCATACCACCACGATTTTGTGATTTAAATGTATCAGATACTATTCTTTTAATATAACCATTGTTAGTAACTGCAACCATTATATTTTCCTCAGGAATCAATGATTCGTCCTCAATATAATCTATTGCGGTCATATCAATAGTAGTACGTCTATCATCGCCATATTTCTTCTTAATATCAAGCAATTCTTCTCTAATAATAGCTAGAACTCTTTGAATTGAAGATAAAATATCACGATAATCAGCTATTTTAATATTTAAATCCTTAAGTTCATCTTCGATTGCGCTTCT
>JAEEKZ010000002.1 GCA_016288635.1 Caryophanales bacterium | reverse complement strand
TTTAAATGCTAATTCTTTACCAGATTCGATTGCATCAAACATAGAAGAATTTAGTTCTTCTGCCCTAGCATGAATTTTTCCTATTACTTTAGGTCCAATTCCTCTTTTTGGCTCATTTATTATTCTTTCTAATGCTGAGTCGTCATGGGGATTGCTTATCAATTTTAAATAAGTAATTAAATCTTTAATTTCTTTTCTTTTATAGAAGAAGAAAGATCCTACAACTTTATACGGAAGATTCTTTCTCATCATAGCTTCCTCTACAACACGAGATTGACCATTAGTTCTATAAAATATTGCTATATCAGATCTTTTATAACCCTGTTCTAGTAGATTAGATATTTCTTCACATACTAAATTCATTTCTTGTTTGTCATCATGGCCACGCAAGTATTTAATTTTAACACCATCGCCAAGTTCACTAAATAGTTCTACATTGGCTCTTTCCTTATTATTTTTTATTACATCGTTTGCTGCTTTTAAAATATTAACTGTACTACGGTAGTTTTGATTTAAAGTAATTACTTTGGCTTCTTTATAGTCTTTATTAAAATTAACTATATTTTTATAATTAGCATATCTAAATGAATAGATATTTTGATTTTGATCTCCTACACAAAAAATATTACGATATTTTTGAGCGAGTAATTTAATCATTTTATATTGAACTTCATTTGTATCTTGATACTCATCTACTAGAATATATCTATATCTTTCTTGATATTTATCTAATAATTCATCGTCCTGCATAAATAATTCAACAGGTAGTTTAAGTAAATCATCAAAATCAATGGTATTATTTCTTTTTAATACTTCTTGATATTTATGATAAATATTTGCTACGTGTTTATCCTGGAATGTTAGAAATAAGTTATCAACTTGTGAATCCGTTAGCATTTCATTTTTAATAAAACTAATTCTATTTCTTATATAATTTGGGCTAATCTCTTTTGGATCTATATTAAGATCTTTCATTATTTTTTTAATAATGCTTGTTACATCATCAGAGTCAATAATTGTAAAATTATTCATTAATCCCAATTTACTATAATTTTCTTTTATTACTCTTAATCCAAATGAATGGAAAGTTCCAACAAACACATAATTATCAGGAGCAAGTATATTTAATCTTTCTCGCATTTCCTTTGCGGCTTTATTAGTAAATGTTATTGCTAATATATTACTTCCGCTTATTCCTGAATTTATTAAATGGGCTACTCTGGTTGTTAATACTTTCGTTTTACCAGAACCAGCTCCAGCGATTACTAAACAAGGTCCTTCGATTGTTTCAACGGCTTCTTTTTGTTCTTTATTAAGTGTTTTTAAATAATCCATTATAAACCTCCACACTATATAATATTATACCAAAATACTTATAAAGAAAAAAGAAAAAGGAATTAAATAATTCCTTTTTTTTACCATCTTTTTGAAATATCGCAGCTTGATGAATATGGAGCTGGATTTGGAATTTGCATGTGGATAATCATTGGTATTTTGAATGCTGACCCAAATCCTACACAATTACCTGGTTGTAATGTCTTTTGTTTCTCAATAACATCTGTAGAAATGTTTGGTAACATCTCTTCAATATATTTAATGTCTTTAGGGTGTGTCATCTTGAAGATTAGGAAGTTAGAAACCTGTGCAATAACGGTATCTGACATTTCAACCGGTCTTTGAGTAATGATGTCTAGTAGAACAGCATACTTACGACCTTCCTTAGCAATACGATCGAATATGTTATATCCAAGTAAGAATGTATCACTATCGTTTTGAATGTATCTATGTGCTTCCTCTAAGAATAAATGATATGGATTAGATGCTCTATCTAGTCCTGTCTTAGCATATTGGAAAGTTATTCTTGCAAATATCTTAACAATTACTTTAGCATATACATCATCTATGTCTTCTAGATTGATATTTATAATTTGAGCTTTCTTTTCTCCAATATGAACTAATTCATTCATGAATTGTTCTGTTGTTGAAAATATTGGTGAGAAGAATGATTCAAGTGGGCTGTTAACAATTGAGTTTATTCTAACTTTCAAGATTGTTGCAGCATCATGTAGTGATTCATTTCCTAAGAATCCTTCACTAATTAGTGTAAATTCTAAAGCGTTTTGGAAGTCTTTTAATGAATAAGCTGTATCTTTAGGTTCTTCCATTTTCTCAATGTTTTCATCTATATGCTTTAATATATAATCTGTAATAAGAACTGATTCGCCAAAATTACCATTTGAATCTATTTCAAAACACTCGGCAAAACTTCTTGTATATCCTACTCCAGGGATTGTTGAACCAAAGTCAAAATCAGTTGTATGACATACTTGAATTATTCTAAATATTTCATTTTTCTTTTCATTTGTTGTTTCACTACTAAATAATACTGCGATTAAAGCTTTAGCAATTAAGTGATTTTTATATTTTTCTGCTTGTTCATTATGAGAAGCAAATATTTTTGCATATTTAATAGTATTACTAATAATCGGTAATTGTGAGTGATTATTTGCTTGTAGCAACAAAGCAAAATCATCTAGTGTCATTAGATTAACCGGAATTCTTAAATCGAAATCTGTTGGATCTTGTTTGTTTGAAGTAATAAATTTATAGTTGTATTCGCTATTTATAGCACTTAGTTGGCAAAATGCCGTTTTATATTCGCCGTATGCATCAAAGAATAATAAATTAGCATTTTTAGACATTCTTGTATTGTTATTAAAAATGTTTTGAACAATTCTAGATACACCATAAGATTTACCGGATCCAGAGTTACCAAATATGGCTAAATGATTTGCAAATAAATCATTTAATGCTGGACACACTTGGAATCCTTTATAAATAGCACTTTCGCCTAATATAAAAGATTCATTTGTTAATTTACCTACTAATAAAGATAATTCTTGTCCATTTATAATTCTAATTTTACTATTTAGTTGTGGTTTTCTTAATACACCATTTACGAATCTGTTTTCTAAATATTCACCTAAGAATCTTATTTTTATTACTTGTGGGTTTAATTCTGTAATTTCGCCTAAAACTCTTTGAGTTCCAGATTCAAATACAACATGTAAATTCATTAAGTCTGCAGCAACATCTGTACCACTTAAATTCTCAACATGAGCTATATTATCAGATATGTATTGAATTTTCCCAAACATATTATTTCCTCCTTAATGATTAAAGAGTATTTATTAACTTCTCACACTACCCTATCATACTATCAATTATAATTCATATTTTTCTTTTATTCAACTTTATTTTTGAAAATAAAAAAGAAGAATTAATTATTCTTCTTTTTCAATTTCTTTTATTTTTGCTAGTGTTAATTCTATTGCTGTTTTAATGAAATTGTTGATATTATCCAAATTAAATATGTACGCTTTGTGAACTGTAGTATTCTTAATTATAAGCCCCATTTTTTCGATTAATAAATCCAACTTATTCATTGGTATTTCACTTATAATTGGTTCAATCTTGGGCAACTCACCATAGAATATCTTTAGATTTAGTTCATATTGATCAATTATATCTATGTTTATATTCGTGTAATCATTATAGATATAAGTTGATGCCATATCCTTTGTACATTTAAATGAAGTTCCATCTAATTTTTTTATGGTTATTTTGTCATAAAATTCTGGAACAAAATATTTAAACCACAAATAATCAGTATATAGATGAATGAAATAGCCCATCACAAAATCATCATATAAATATTTTTTATATGCACTTAAGAATACATCTATATTAGGAATATTATTATCATTTTCTCGCGTAACTAAGAAGTGACTTCTTAATTTATCTTCTCCAATAATTTTAGCAATATCCGGAGCTATTGATCCAATAATTAATTTGTCATAATCTCTTTTTAATACCTTGTTAATTTCACTAGCTACTGCCATATGAATTACTGCTGATGCCATATGTTTTCTCCTTTATGTATTTTTACCAACCGCCAATAAAATTTACTCTTCTTTCATCATCAAGGGTTATAGTCATATTATTACAATATGATTTTTTACATTCAATTCTATAATCATTTTCATTAATAAAACTATTTTCGTATTTATAGTCTATAATCTTTGCTATGCTTTTTAAATACTCGCCAGGATTATCAACTTTGTATAATTTATCATCGTCACTAATTATAAAATATTTTAAATAATCTATAGTTTGCGTAGAATCGATTCCCATTTCAAAATCTACATACGGAAGAATATATTTATATTTTATTTCTTCTTGAGTGTCTTGGTCTTTTATAGTAACGCCATTGTATTTTAGCGATTGATTACTATATCCACTTATTTCTCCTTCGTAAACTAGATAATTATTTACATCAAATTCATCATCATTTTCATATACCTTGTCACCAGAATAGTACAATATTCCATTTCCGATGAGAAAATTATATTGTTCAAATGATTCATAATATTTTAGCGCATCAACATAATAGTCTTTGGAAATTTCTTCAATGTAGTCTTCCATTTTTTCGTTAGAGTCCTCCATATTAAGATCTGCATATGCCACAAAATTATAAACCTTTCCTTCATTAGTCAATACAATGTATTCAACCGCTCCAGGCTCTTCTGATTGTTTTTTTATAGCAGATATGATTTTTTTATTTTTTAATTTACCCACTTTAAATCTTGATAAGTCTTTAACAAATAAATCGCCTGTGGTTTTATCTTGTATTAGGCCAAAATCATTGTCAACAAATAGTTCAACTTCATACTTTTCTCTTAGTGTTTGATCTTCTGGTTCGTTTTCCTCGGTATTGTTCTCATCTGGCGTTGTGTCCTGTTGCCCATTCTCTTCTTTATTATCTTCGTTTGGTGTTTGATTCTGTTCTCCATTTTTTTCTTTATGTTCTATTGGATTTGATGGTTTTGCTCTTAAAGTTTTGTCCAAAACAATATACCCAGTTAATCCTAATACACACACAGATAATACCACTATTGCTATTATAAAATTGGTATTTTTCTTTTCCATCTTATCATCTCCAATTTTATTATATCATGGTATATTTTGTTTTTCCTTATTTATACATTTGGTTTACAAAAAAAGAATCGTTTTTTTCGATTCTTTTTATTATCTTCCGTTTCTTCCGCCTCTACCAGATTCGGAAGGCTTTCTATATGTTACAGCCCCGGTATATTTACCATCACTTGTTCTATATATATTTGGCTGTCCAACTATTTCCAAGCAACTTCCTTCTGAATAAGCTCTAATTTTATTCATAGCTGCTTCCGGAGTTGGGAACCCTGAAAATGTTTGTACTTCTGTATATTCTTTTGGCTCATAACTGAAATCTCTTTCAAAATAATTGACAGGTTTCTTTAATGGAACCTCAACAACATATTTTCCAGTTATAGGGTCTCGCTCTATGCTTGGCTGTCCAGTTAGTCTCCAACCACCATGGTTAACTAAATAATCAATAACAGCCCTGGCTTTTGAATGAGCTTCTTCCGGAGTGTTATAGCCACTGCTGCGTTCTACTTTAATATATTCTCCAGTTTGCGGATCTCTATATCCCTCGTATTTATTATATTGCATAAGTTTTCCTCCTAGTTATAATGTACTATTATGCTAATTAAATGTCAATGATTTTACTGTCAAGTGTTTACACATTTAATCGTGTATTTCACTTCCGCCCCATTCAACAACACTATATCCAGTTCTTGTTTGAGATTTTAATATTTGTTCATTTATTTCTATTTTTTCAGTTAATGGTTTATAATCCATCATTACTCTTATAATTGTGTCTGGTTTGGGTGTTATTTCAAGTGGCATATATTCTTCAATTTCTGCTGCCGGTTCAAACCTAATATAATTATATTTATTACTTTCTAATTTAGGTAACCAATATATTATAAATTCATTTGCTTCTCTTTCATTTAGGCCTAATATTTCAAGTTTTTCTTCTAGAAATTTAGCGACATCTTCACCTTTTATTATGAATCCGTCATCTTGCATAGTTGCTTGATGATTCTTTCCTTCATAATATAAGCCATAGTAATTTCTATTAGTTGTTAAATCTTTTAGTGTTCCATCTGGTTTAGCAATTACACTCCAACCATTATTGTATTTTGGATATGAGACTGTTAATAATTCTGAATTTAATAATTTAACACTTACATTTGTTTCTTCCTCTGGATAAATATATATGATTGGTTTATCTGCCATTAACTGATTAGGGTCTTGAGTAGATCCATACATAACTATATTGTTAAATTCTTCTTCGGTATAGGCAATATTTATTTCATGTTTGTATACTGAAAAATCTACTGGTACGACTATAACATAGCCCTGAATATCTGCAGTAATTCCCCTAACATTTTCCCACATATACAATGATATCGTTCCATCGTTTGTTATAGCATTCGCTAACCTTGCATGAACAACAGGTTGTCCATAAGCTGCATATGCCACTACCATGTATTCCATATTTGTATCATCATATTTTCTTTCTATATTCCATCTTTCACAAAATTCTTTGTATCGAGAGAAACTTAATATTTCTGTTGTATTGAATAGTTTTATTCTATCTAACGCATCATCAGATTCAAAGTATTCTGACATGCTTACTTCTTGGTAATCATATTCTCCCTTATAATCATTTTTGATAATGTAGTATTTTTTCCCTTTGTTATATTTGATTTCTATGTTTTCAATCTTTTCTTCCTCTTGAGGTTTTTCCTCTTTTTGGCAATTGCACTCGGTTGTCTTGCACTTAGGCATAATAAATGATCCAACCATTAACCCCGCGGCAAAAACTAATATGGTACATATTACTATTGCAATCTTTTCTTTCATTTCTAATCACTCCTACTATAAGAACATTATAGCATCATTTATATTGTTTGAATACTATTAATATGGTACAATAAAGCACGAAAGTGAGTGACGGGTATGGTTTTGGGTTATAAAACACTTAAAAAACTTTTATCAAAAAACAAATTAATAGAAAACGCAAATAGTCAAAATATTCATTCATCATCTTATGATGTAACTGTGGATAAATATATATTAAAATTCAAAAAGAATAAAGAACCTATTTCTTTTATTGATGCTCAAGAATTAAATAATATGTATGAAGAAGTTAATATTACTGAGGGATATACGATTAAGCCTGGTGAAACAATATTGGTTGTATTAGAAGAAACATTTAATATGCCAAATAATATATGTGGAGCTATTCGTGGAAGAACTTCTCTTAATCGTTTGGGGTTAAATGTTGCAATACAACACTTAAATCCAGGATTCAAAGGTAAACTTAATTTAACTGTAACCAATAATTCGATTAATTCATATGTTATTACTCCTAAAATTCAAATAGCTCAAGTAATATTTGAAAAAATGGATAAAAAAGTCAAAAAAAAATATCTATATTCCCAACAAATAAAAGCAAGTTATCAAAATAAAGATGGTAAACAAGGATCAATGATATATTCTGATTATGTTGGTAAAGTTGTAAGACACTTTAAAGGTAATTACTATTACATTGAAGATATTTGTATGGATTCAGAAACAATGGAATATACAATCATCTATAAAAACTTATATGACCGTGAAGATTCAAATGTTTGGGCAAGACCAGCTAAAATGTTTTTTGAAGAAATAGATGCTAAACGAAAAGATAATATTACTGGGCAAAGCCATCGCTTCGAATTAGTAAACGATTTATCTATTGATTATACTAAACAAAATAAAAATGAGTAATAATACTCATTTTTTTGTTATTCAAATACTTTAATCTGAAGAGCTTGATGATGATTGATTTCTATTAACGTCGTTTGTTATGGCAACAATAATAGCTAATATTATTTCTTTTTTACTAACATCATCAATTGTTATTTCATACTTGTCACCAATGGAAATAAATTTTCTTGTTATGCTTCCAATTTGATTATTTTTATCATCAAATACTGCAAAGTCCAGCATCATAAATCCGCCTTCAACTCTATATCCATTACTTAATACATAATCGTTCTTGAATAATTGGAATTTTTTTGTTATTTTGAACGAAAATTGATCTCCAATATAAATATTGTAGTTTGGGGTTAGATGAAATATTTCTTGTTCAATGTAAGCAACTTTGTTACCTTGCATATCATTAATTGTTGTTTTGTCTCCAATTGAAAAGACTTTACTAGATATTTCATATACATCCATATCATTTTCGTCTTTTACATAAAACTTATTATGAAGAGAAAATATTTTTTCATTTACATATAATTTCATTCATTCACCAACAATTGAAAAATAATTATCTTTCAGCAGGTCTTTCTTCAGTAGCGTTAAGTTGATTTCCAAATAAATGATCCATTCCTTTTACTATTTCTTCTGCATTTGAAAAATAATAGTGCATACTATCTTGTAGTTGTTGTCTAAAAACTAATGATGTTTGACCAGTTTGACTATTTGTTGAAAAATATGCGTTAAAATCTG
>JAEEKZ010000040.1 GCA_016288635.1 Caryophanales bacterium | reverse complement strand
TAGTCCCTCCATCTCTCTTCATAAGACATATATATTATATCACAAATTATTTTAATTATCCACTTTGTTTTTTTCTCTAGTTTCTTTTAATGTTTCTTTTAATAATTCAAGTATTTCTCCCTCTATTACTATTGGAGTAGTGAACGCATTGAGAATCAATCCTGAGCAGTCTTTATTGTTTTCCACGAAATTAATGCATGTATCAATATTTAAATTCATCCATGAGAAGTTTTTGCTATACTCCTCTGTTGCATCCTCTATTGTTGAAAAAATAGGAAAATATAATTTATTACTTTGCTCACTTTTTAACCAATCAGGCCTAAATCTTGCATCATTTTTTAAAGATACTGTATCACCCACTTTAGAATTTTTCATTGTTTCAGCATCTTCATCAGAAATAATCAAATTCATTGGAACTTGTACATCAGAATCTATTAAGCATAATAAAATTGGATAGAATGTTTCTATCTTAGAATCATTCAAAAATCTTTGTATTAATTGATTTAATATCTTCCCATCTTTTAATTCTTCTTTTGGCGCTACTGCCATATTATCACTTCCTTTTATTATTCCCTATAATCTTTTTTCAAATTTATTTTCAAAATCAAGTAAAATTGTTTGTTGCAATGTATCCAAATAGTCCATTACTTCATTTCTAATTTCATCTGGAATACCATAATATGCCGAAGCTATACTTCCAGCCATACATGCAATAGTATCACTATCTCCACCAATAGAGATTGCGTTTCTAATAGCATCTTCAAATGAAGTGCTTTCAAAGAATGCTTCTAATGCTTGAGGAACACTCTTTTGACATGATACTTCAAATTGATATGAATCTCTTATTTCATCTAAAGTAAAATTAATATTGTAGTAATTCTTAATTATATATTGTTTTATTTCTTCAATGCTTTTCTTCTTTCTTGCTAAATAAATTGCAACCGCTACTGCTTCTGCACCTTTTATTCCCTCACGATGATTATGTGAAACTTCACTAACTATTTTGGATAACATTTTTACTTCTTTTAATGAATTACCAACATAGCCACAAGGACTAACTCTCATAGCAGATCCATTTCCATAACTATTATATGGTTTATGGTCATCTTCTAATATCCATTCAGAAAATCTAGTACCATAACCACAATGAGGATATCTTCTTCCTATCTCAACCATATCTTTTATTACAATATCGTGTAATTTACTATAATCTCCATTGCAATCCATTAGTGCTTTAGCTACTGCTAAAGACATGATTGAATCATCAGTTGGAACACATCCTCTTGCAAATAGATCAAATTCTTTACTCTTATTATTAATCCATTCAAATCTAGACCCAACTATATCGCCTATTAATGCTCCTAACATATTATCACCAAGAAAATTATAGCATGGTTCGACATTATTCGACAACATGCAACAATATTCGACAATGTTCGACATTATTCGACAATTCTCGACAATATTCTACATAATTCGACAAATTAAAAAAGAGATTAATATAATCTCTTTATTTAGTTACTATAGCATTTATCTTCTTTTAATGTGTAATTTGATGGACAAGTATATTTAACATCTGCATCTCTAGACTGAGTTTTATAGCAAATGTTATTATAATCGTCAAAAGTATATCCATCGTTACATTTTATGTATCCAGTTGTAGTACTATTTTCATATGCCCACATACAACTATATTTAGTTACTGCTCCCACTTTAACTGAAGATAAGGTATATCCACTAGGGCATAATTTTTTGATTGTTAGATTACCTTTTCTACAATATTCTACGCCGTTAAGTATAACATAATATTGATCACCAGCTGAGCAAGTCGTTTTATCTGTAGGTTCCACGATTGTTTGACTTGGAGTAATTCGCTTACATGTTTTACTTAATACACTAAATGCTTCATAGCCATTTGGACATATTAATTCTTTTGCTTCAGTAGAAAATGATTCCCAAGTACATGTATGACTTGATGCTTTATATGTTTCGTAGTCTTTGCAAGAATATTCTTTTGTAGCATTAATAATGATTGTATTTGGTTTTTCTTCAACTGGTTGTGGTTCTGGTTCAATTGGTTTTGGCTCTTCTAATTTTGGTTCTTCAACTGGAGCTGGAGTTGGTTCAACTTTATTCTCCTCGACTGGTTGAGGTTTTGGTTTACTAGTTTCTTGTTTCTTAGGAGTTGCAGTTTGTTTGGTTTCAGTTGTTTTTGCATTATTTGATATTTCTAGTACCATTGCCTTAGATGTACTATTATTTGATGAATCTGTAGCTGTTATAGTCATTCTATACCTGTTAGTAGCTACAGGATTATCATAATCAATGCTATAATCAATTTCTACATTACCACTATTATCATTTACTTCAACATTTTGTTTTATTAAATCTATAGATAAATCATCTATATTTTTTATAGTTAGTGTGGTAACTAATAATTTTAAAGTTGGTGATTCTATATCTATTTCTCCGTTTAGAAATAAAACATATGGATTTTTTATTTCTGTTGCTATATAACCATCAATATTATTATTAGTTTTTATATGTATCCATATATATTTATTATCTGCTTTATAATCTAATACTGTAAAAATAGAATCTTTTTGAACTATACCTAATTTTTTTGATTTTGAGTTAGTTGATTCTCTTATATTTATTTTTTGAATATTAACTTTAACTTGAATTTTGGTTTCATCTTCTTTATTTGAAGTACCTATTAATAAACCATTACTGGTTGTATTTGGTTTATTAAATATTCTTTTAATTTTATATCTATTTTTATATCCAAAGAATAGTAATCCCATTACAAATATTAATGCTAACATTATTTTTATTACTCTAGATATACTTTTTCTA
>JAEEKZ010000039.1 GCA_016288635.1 Caryophanales bacterium | reverse complement strand
TATTCATTAAAATGAATCTACGTTAATTTTAACTCTAGGTTGGTTATCAATATAACACTTAGCTTGAATTAATGTTCTAACAGCGCTTATTGTGTTACCATTTTTACCGATTAACATTCCTTTATCAGAATCACTAACGATAATTTCTAATATAACTCCTTCATCTTCTGTTTCAAACTTTTCAACCTTAACCATATCTGGTTCTTTAACAAGACTTTTAACTAAATATTCAGTGAATTCAACAATATCCATAATTCACCTTATTTAGTTTTTTTGCTATCAGCAAATTTCTTGTTAATTCCTTGAGTCTTGAATAGTGACTTAACTGTTTCAGTTGGTTGAGCACCATTCTTTAACCACTTCATTGCGATTTCTTCATCAATCTTAATTTCAGCTGGTTTCTTAATTGGATCATATGTACCTACTGTTTCAATAAATCTTCCATCTCTTGGAGCTCTTGAATCAGCAGCAACGATACGATAAAAAGGTCTTTGTTTAGAACCCATTCTTTTTAATCTTAATTTAACTGCCATAATATTAATCCTCCGTTTCGTTAATAGTATATCATATAAAAAAACTATGTCAACCATTTTTGGTTGACATATATGTTATACTGGTGCCAAATACAAGAATTGAACTTGTATCTAATGCTTACCATGCATTTGTTCTACCATTGAACTAATTCGGCAAAATAAAAACTAACATTACTGTTAGGTTTTTATAAAATGGTGCCCAAGGCCGGACTTGAACCGGCACGGGTTATTACACCCGCAGGATTTTAAGTCCTGTGCGTCTACCTATTCCGCCACTTGGGCAAGGCACTGTCTTAATTAATAAGACAAAAAGATTATATAATACTTTCTTCCCCTTTTCAATACTTTTTTTACTTAAACAAATAAAAAAAGATGGAAAAATCGATTATTTAACCATTTTTCCATCTAAACTAAAGCTCTTAGCCTCTTCTATTCTTACATTAACAATGTTTCCAATTTCGTTAATACCATTTTCAACATTAACTAATTTCATAGTATCAGTATATCCATATGCCTTTGTTGGATCTTTTTCAGATACCCCCATAAGTAATACTGGTACTTCTTTACCAACATATCTTTTATTTGATTCTAGTGAATATTTATTAACTAATTCATTTAATTTATATAATCTCTGTTCTTTTACTTCCTGACTTATAGAATCATCCATCTTCGCTGCTGGAGTTCCCACTCTTTTAGAATAAATAAATGTATATGCTCCATCATATTTACAATAATCTACTATATTCATTGTAGCTTCAAAATCTTCATCAGTTTCATTGGGGAATCCTACAATGATATCTGTTGTAATAGAAACACCTGGAACTCGTTCCTTTATTTTATCAAATAATTCTTTATATTCTTCAACAGTATATCCCCTATTCATTTTCTTTAATATTGAATTACTACCAGATTGAATAGGTAAATGAATATATGGCATAACGTTATCATATTTAGCAATAACATCAATTAATTCATCTGTAAAATTCCATGGATTTGATGTAACAAATCTCACTCGATCTATTCCTATTTTTGCAACATCTTCAAGAAGATTAGCAAAATAGTATTTTTCATCTTCAAAGTCTCTACCATAACTATTAACATTTTGTCCAAGCAATGTTATTTCTTTATATCCGGCATCTTTTAAAGCTTGTACTTCCTTTAAAACACAATCTTTCTTTCTACTTCTTTCTCTACCTCTTGTATATGGGACTATACAATATGTACAAAAATTATTACATCCATATGTAATATTAACCCAAGCAGTTATATTAGAGTCTCTCTTATATGAAACATTCTCATAAACAACATCACTGTTAGATAAGACCTCTATGTTTTGCTTAAGAGTTCTATCTAAAATCATATTAGGTATTTCATTAATATTATGAGTACCTAAAACAATATCAATATATTTATGATTCTTTTCTATTTCATCAACTTCATTTGGCTCCTGCATTAAACATCCGCATATACATATTATTAAATCAGGTTTATTCTTTTTTAAGTGCTTAGCTCTACCAAGAAATCCAAATACCTTTTCCTTAGCATTTTCTCTAACCGCACATGTATTTAATATTACAACATCAGAATCTTCTAAAGTGTCTACCTCTTGCATTCCTAAGGCTTCTAAATAATATCTTATTTGTTCAGAATCGTGAACATTCATTTGACAACCATAAGTTCTTAAAAAGAACTTTTTATTATGCAAAGCTGGTTTAATTTCTTCATTTAATTCTTTATATTCTATCTTACATTTTCTACGATTCATTTCATCTTTGAAATTTGGTTTGTTCATAAAAAATCAACTCCGAAAGTATTCTAACATATTTAAATAAATAAAAAAAGTGAAAGCGAATTATTTATTAGTGTGGATTTTTCAATTGGGATTTAAGTAAATATAATTTAAAGTAGGAAGTAATTTAATATCAACTTCAGTAATCCGCTTTCAAATAATTATTTTAATTTACATATATTTAAAATCAACAAATTTGATTCGACAAATCCCAACAAAAAAAGAACCATTGCTAGTTCTTTCATTGTTCATCCGGATTAAAAATAAAGTCTAAGTTCATTCCAGTGTCCTTTTTAAACTTCGCTATACCCGGAGATTTTTCAAATCTATATTGTATTTCCCTTTGCAATTTTTCCTCTTGATTCCAATAATTTCGAATTGCTACAAGATTTGGTAATTTTAATTTGTCTTCATAGAAGAATGAAATATTTAAAGCAAATTTATATGCTTTTCCATAGTCAAAGAAAACTGCATATTCGTCTCCGTTAATCTTAACAACGCCATGGAAAACTTGGACTACATTATCAGAATTGTTGTTTTTATAAGAATAAACAACATCATAATTATCAGAATCAAATATCATTGTATAAAAATATGTCTTCTCTGCATCTTTAAATTCAATATATATTTTATTTGCCACAGAATTCTCTTTATAAATATCAACTAATACTGAATAATTAGGGGCTAAGTCTTCAACCCTTTCATACACCTCATTATTTTCATCGTTTTCATCATATTCTTCAGGATCACCCATAAAATATATATAATCGATTCCTACACCAAACAAGTTCACAAAGAAAGCGTTAAAACTATTATCCGCTTGTAGTTTTGGTAATAATATATATGCTAAATCTCTAATGGCTGTTCCATCAAGTTTAAGTTGATATACTTCAGCATCCCCTTCTATTCTGGAATTAAAATACAATTCATCAAAGTTTGAACTCATATATTCATTTATTAGTTGAATAAACATGTCAAAATCATTTGCAAAATCATCTCTCAAAACTTTATCCAACATAAATTGATGTTCCATAAAGAATTTATCTCTATTTTCATCAATTATATCTGATTCTGAAGTTTTAGGTATCCAGAAAAACACATTGTTATTTTTATAATACAAAGACAAATCACTATAGAATAATTTTTCATTATCATATGTACCATTACCAATTGCATAGAACCATGGAACTGTTTCCTCTGCTTCAGCACTTTCCAATGAAATCTTAAAATTATAATCCAACTCTTTCATAGATATTGCCTCTGAACTAAATTTAAGACTTCCTTCTCCATATTTATACTCGCTAAATATTTTCCTTCTTATATTTGTAATTGTTTGGTAACTAAACGCGTTACTAGCCAATTCTATAAAATTATCTTTTGCACTAGTAACAACTTCGACTGGCTTTTCTTCTTCTCTTTTGGAAAATAATGTATCTTTAAAGAACATTATCGCAAAAACAACTATACCAACAAATATAACTATTATTTCTATAGTATTTTTAATTTTAGCTTTTTGTGCTTCAGAATCGGCATCACTTTTTTTAATCTTTTTTCTCTTCTTTGTTTTCTTTCCATCATCAAATTTTGGCATACCCTGAGGAACATCAGTATTAAACACCTGATTTTGTACTTCAGGCTCGTTATTTTCAATATCTGCAGGTATTGAATTATCATCCGCAGGAACATTATTTGTTTCTTCTACAGGCGCACTAACTACAACTTGATTATTTTCTATAGCTGTGTCAATTGCGGGATTAACCGCAACTGGAGCAGCATCAACTGCAGGAACATTATTTGCCTCTATTGGCGCCTGAGCAATCATTGATTCAAATTCAGCAGGTATTTCACCATTAAATCCAGTATTTTCAACCGGTATATCTTCAGTAGGAGTTGTTTCCCCAACAGGTGTAGTTTCTCCAACAGGATTTTCAACAACTGGAATAGGATTAACAACCGAATCATCACTTGTAACATTATCTTCAACCACAGGCTTTTCAACCACTTGTGGAATAACTGGAGTATCTTCAACAGGAATCGTGCTTTGAACTTCTGGAGTATCAACCGGAGTCGCTTCAGCCTCAACAGTAGTAACTTGAGATTCTTCAGGGACTGGTTCAACAGCAACTGGTTCCTCTTCTACAGGAGCAGCAGCCTCAGTTGGTTCATTATCCACAACCGGATTTTCAACTACAGGTATAGGACTTTCTTCTTGTATAGTTTCTTCAACCGTGGCCTGCTCAGACTCAGGAGCTGACTCAACAACTGACACCTCATTTTCAACTTGGGTTTCTACTACAGGAACAGAATCAGAAGAATCCTCATCTATATCGATAGTCGCACTATCTATAATATCATCAACACTTATTACACTAGAATTATCTATTACATCATTAGGGATAAAATTATAAACAGGATCACCTAAATCATTAACAGAGTCTACCGCTGGTTGATCTACTACATTATTATCAATAGTTACGTCATTAGACAATTCAGTATTTAAATTAGAATCACCATTGTTCATAATATCACACTACCTCTTATACTATATATAATATCACTAATGAAATTATTTTTCCATAATTAATTATTATTATATTACTAAATTTATTATTTGTTTTTTCTAATTACTTTGATATAATTTTACAGAGAAGGAAATATTATGAAAAATACAGAAATTGAGGATAAAATAAAAGAATTAGTCGAAAATATGCGCCCATACCTAAACATGGATGGTGGGGATATGGAATTTGTGAAATACGAAGATCATTACGTATATATTAAATTACAAGGATCATGTGCAAATTGCTTGTATCAAGACAATACTATAAATGATAATCTACTTGAATATTTTAAAGAAGAAATTCCTGAAATCGAAGGAATAATAAAAGTTGAATTATAATAAAAAAACTAATGCATAAAGCATTAGTTTTTATTTGTTCAATTATTATTTTTCTTCAGTTTTTGAACCATGTAATACTTTCTTTAGATCAGCACCTTTAAATGCCTCTAATACTTCTACTGGAATAGCAAAGATAATTGTATTAGATTGATCTGAAGAAACATCGTTAATTGTTGATAAAGTTCTTAAATGTAATGCTCCAGGTGTAGAAGCCATCATTTCTGCAGCTTTTGCTAAGTTTTCTGATGCTTCAACTTCACCAGCAGCCTTAGTAATAACAGCTTGTTTTTCTCTTTCTGCTTCTGCAACTTTAGCAATAACTCTCTTCATTTCCTCTGGTAATGAAATATCTTTTAATTCAACGTTCTCAACTTTAATTCCCCATGGGTCAGTTAATTGGTCTAATATATTACATATTTCAACGCTTACTTTTTCTCTAGTTCCAAGTAACTCATCAAGTGTTACAGAACCAACAGCATTACGTAATGTAGTTTGTGCTAATTGTGGAACTGCATATCTAAAGTTTTCAACTTGTAATATTGCTTTTCCTGCATCGAAAACTTTAAAGTAGATAACAGCATTAATTTTAATTGATACGTTATCTTTAGTAATTGCTTCCTGTTCAGGAACGTCAATTGCTTTTGTTCTTATATCTACTTTCTTAAATGATTGGAACACAGGTAATACTACACTCCAACCTGGTTCTAATATTTTAGAAAACTTACCGCATGTAAACAATAAGCCTCTTTCTCCTTCATTAACCTGTCTAATTGAACATAAAATAATAATAATTACAACTATTCCTAATCCTATTAAAAAATCTGGCATATCTTTCTCCTCCTCTATTTAAATCGATTCATTTGTTGCATAATTTGTTTTACTTGTTTTTGACTTGGTTTTCTTCCCATTCCACTCATCATGGCTTCAATCATTTTTTCATTGACTGGCGGGTTTTCAGCAAGCTGCTTCTTTACGAAATATCTTGCTAGGAAAAATCCTGCCACGAGGCCTACAATCAAGCCTATTACAAGACATAAAATATTCTCTAACATCGCTCTCTCCTTTATATACACTATTCTACTACATTTTGCACTAAAACTCCATAGAAATATATGTAATAAAAGGATTTATCAACCATTTATTCTTTCATTATTAGCTTATAACTAATAAACGATTACAATCACCTCTAATTTTATCAAATATTATTTAAATAATATTTTAAAGCATGTCTTTGATTTTTCTTTTAATATGTTCTTTCTCATGACACAATTCGTGTTGTCTAGTCATTGTATCACCATCTACATATTCATCGTATCCAAAAATATATCTTGGATCATTCGTAAATCTATTCCAAATATATGTTGAACCAGATGCAATAACATAATGTCTAACATCAACTGGTAATAATTGTGCTTCATATCGTGGATTTTGTTGAACAAATAAACCCATACTTGGCATTGATACTACTCTTAGGTCAATGCCACTTTCTTTATATAGTTCATCAGCAACATCCATTGCAATTTCAACATCAGAACCACTTGCTATAATTACACCATCTAAACGTCCTTTTTCTCGTTTAATCATATATGCTCCATACTTAACATATTTAGCATTTGTATTA
>JAEEKZ010000038.1 GCA_016288635.1 Caryophanales bacterium | reverse complement strand
TCATATAAACAATTATATACAGAATAAGTTGGGTATACAGAATAATCTATATTAAATTTATCTTTTAATCCTGCGACAAGTTTTGGTTCAGAGCAAAAAACAAATTCAGCATCTATTCTTTGAACTACACCATCAATATCCAAAAAAACTATTTTCATAATTACTCCCTATGAACGATATTATAAGATAATTTATTGATTTTGTAAAAAACTAGCCTTTCAACTAGTTTTTTATATTCTTGTTGGATTAAAATCTATTTCAATAGATGTCTTATCGTTTAGGGAATACATTTGATCTAAATTATGAAGGGTTTCTTTTAGTTTTTCATCAAATCTATATTTAACAATTATTTGAAAGCGATAAACATTATTAAATTTTAGTATTGCAGCAGTTGTAGGTCCCAATACTATCGTCTCATTACATACATTTTCTTTTAAATAACTAACACATTTCTTTGCTTCGCTTAAAGCCCTTTCATATTCTTTATCTAGAACTCTAATACTAACCAAATAATAATATGGAGGGTATTTTAGTTTTCTCCTAAACATCATTTCCGTATTATAGAAATTATCATAAGAACTTTCTTTAACATATTTTAAAACATTATTATCAACATTAAATGTTTGAATAACTACTTCTCCAAGTAGATTAGCTCTACCAGCTCTACCAGAAACTTGTTCCAATAAGTCAAATGTATTCTCATTACTTCTATAATCAGGAATATTTAACGTTGTATCAGCATTTACTACTCCAACTAATGTGACTTTAGGAAAATCCAATCCCTTACTAATCATTGAAGTACCCAATAATAAGTTATATTTCTCATTTTTAAAATCCTCAATAATCTTATCGTGAGAGCCTTTTTTAGAAGTAGTATCTTGATCCATTCTAACAACATTAGCAAGTGGAAAACTATTTTTTATTTCCTGTTCTAATTTTTCTGTACCCAATCCCAAATAATTTAATGATTTTTCTTTACAGTTAGGACATAACTCATCACATTTAATGTTATATCCACAGTAATGGCAAACTAAATTATTAGTGCTCTTATGATAAGTTAAAGAAATATCACAATTAGGACATTTATATGTATATCCACAATTAGAACAACTTACAAATGTTGAGAAACCTCTTCTATTTAAGAAAAGAATTACTTGCTCTTTCTTTTCTAATCTTTCATTTATTTTTTCTTTTAGTAAATCACTAAATATAAAATTCTTCTTTTTATATTCAGCTTCCATATCAACTAAATGTATTTGAGGAAGTACACTGTTACCAACTCTTTGCTTTAAAGTTACTAATGTATATACTCCCTTTTGTGCTCTAGCCATAGAATCCAATAAAGGTGTGGCTGATGCTAACACTAATGGAATATTATAGTATTTACATCTAAACTTCGCTACATCTTTGGCATTATATCTTGGCATATTATCTTGCTTATATGTGTCCGAATGTTCTTCATCAATAATGATTATTCCTAAGTTATTAAACGGTGCAAATATAGCAGATCTAGTGCCCACTACAACACTTACTTCTCCACGAGATATCTTTAGATATTCATCATGTCTTTCGCCATCAGATAATGCACTATGTAATACTGCAACTTTTGAACCGAATCTCTCATAAAATCTTTTAACAATTTGCATTGTTAAACTTATCTCTGGTGCCAACATAATAGCCTGTTTACCAGAGTTAACAACATCTTCAATCGAGTTTAAGTATATTTCTGTTTTGCCAGACCCAGTAATGCCATATAGCAAGAAAGTTTCATTTTTATTAAAACTTGTCTTTATTGTCTTATATGCATTATCCTGTTCTTCAGTTAATTTAACTTTATTTATATTTTTATCAATAACATTAATTCTATATTCTTGTTCTTTTATTTCTTTAACTAATTCTTTTTTTATTAACGTATCTAATCCTGAACAACTTAATACTCTCTTTTCCATTCTTTTGTTTTGTAACAAAAGATTAAGGATTTCAACCTGTCTTGGATATCTACATTTAGATACATATTCTTTAATTTCTTTTTCAGTTTTATCTAATTCGATATATGTTTTATAGAAATTATAATTTCTATTATTTTTATTTATTTTTAAAGCTGATGGAAGCATTGATTGATATGCTGAAATTAATGTACATAATGTCTCATTCCTGATATATTTACCCAACTCAATTAATTCGTTACTTAAAACTAAATCGGGCTCTAAAATGCTTTTAATTGGCTTAAGCTCATACTCACCATCATATATATCAGTAATGCCTAAAATGAATCCCTGAATATCTTTTTTTCCAAATTCAACAGCAACTTTCATGCCTACTTTAACTTGAGATTTTAATTCTTCAGGCACATAATAAGTAAACTCTTTATCAAGAGTTTTAACAGGATACTCAACTACAACATTAGCGTACATTAAAATACACCCCCCCAATCTATTTAATATTAAAATCTTTAAAATAACCATATCTAGGAACACTTGTAAAACTCATTAGTTCCTTAGTAACAGGATGATTAAAACTTAAACTATGTGCATATAATGCAATTTGTGTTTTATCCTGTTTATTATATCTTTGATCTCCGCATAAAGGATGACCATGATATTTAAATTGGACTCTAATTTGATGATGCCTTCCAGTTTTTAGATTAACTTTTACTAAAGACTTTCCATCTTTTTCTTCAACAACCAAATAGTCTAATTCTGCTTCTTTTCCGTTCGGAGTTATTTTGCTATTACCATTATCTAACTTTTCTATTAAATCTTTATAAGTCCCTTCTTTTTCATCAAACTTGTTTTCAACAACAGCATAATATTCTTTTTTTAATTGATTATTTCTTACCTGTTCAGATAGTCTTGATGCAGCCTTACTAGTTTTAGCAAAAACCATTACGCCGCCGACAGGTCTATCAAGTCTATGAACAATTCCCAAATAAACATTACCAGCTTTATTATATTTTTCTTTAAGATAATCTTTTAACATTGTTTGTAAATCTAAATCATTTGATGAATCTTTTTGGACAGCAACATTAATTGGTTTTTCTACAACGAGTAAATGATTATCTTCATATATTATTTTAATACTTGCCACATCTTCACCTAATCATTAGATTCCCATCTAGTAGAATTACCACAAGGCAAAACTAAATTATTACTTTTTATAGGTAATCCAATTTCACAAGAATATACCTTTCCAGGATGATTCTTTAATACAGTAAGTTTTAACATATTAGCAATAACTTCACCGGAAATACCAGCGCTATAAGAACTTACTAAAAAGAATAATGGCTTATCACTTAATATTTGGCTACATAAATCTATTAATTCGAATATGTTTTCTTCAAATTGCCATGTTTCTCCATTAGCTCCACGTCCATAGCTAGGAGGGTCCATAATAATTGCATCATATTTATTTCCACGTCTTATTTCTCTTTTAACAAACTTTATACAATCATCAATTAAATATCTTACTTTAGCATCTTTATATCCAGAATCATTAACATTTTCCTTACACCATTCAACCATTCCCTTTGAAGAATCAACATGTGTAACAGAAGCATTTGCACTTAATCCTGCAAGAGTAGATCCACCAGTATAAGCAAATAAATTTAATACTTTTATTTCCCTATTTGCCTTGCTAATCTTCTCTTTAATATAATCCCAATTAACACCTTGTTCAGGAAATATACCCGTATGCTTAAATCCCATAAGTTTTAAATTAATAACCAAATTATCATATTTAATTTGCCATCTATCGGGTACCGATTTGATATTTTCCCAATATCCTCCTCCCTTATTAGATCTATGATATATTGCATCAATTCTTCCTTTATATTTTTCCTCAAGATTACCATTATCCCAAATTACTTCTGGATCCGGTCTAAGTAAATAATAATCTCCAAATCTTTCATATTTCATTCCAAGAGATGCATCAATTACTTCATAATCTTTCCATTTATTTGCTAATTCCATATAAACACCTTTTTTCAAAAAGATTATACCATATGTATAATCTATTTAATATTAATTATTAATTGACAATAAAAACGCTTTAACAACTTTTAATGTTTCTTCTTTATTCTCATCTAATAAATCAATTCTAAAATTTTTAACATTTGCTTTTTTTAGCTTATCGATTAAATCAATATAATTCTTATTCTTACAATTATAAATATAGTTTAACTTCTTGTCAGACTTAACTGGATATATATTTCCAAATGTATCTTTAAGTTCAACTTTTTTATCACACAATCCACAATTATTACAATGTTGTTTTCCTGTTACTAAACAATGCTTCATTGTCATTAACCTAAGTTTTCCATAACATACAAATATAGCATTATTAGTAATGTTCATTTTCTCTATATCCATCATTGTTAACTCAGGAGATAATGTTACATAATACTGATTAAAATATTCTAAAGTATATGAATTATATACATTAAATCCATAGTCTAACATTACTTCATTGTTATTTTTATATTTCATATAATCACTTGTATTATTTACAAGAAGTTTTTCATTTCTATACTCAGTTTCTTCTTGCATACCAATTTCTAAATACATATTATATTTATTTTTATTGTCGTTATATATATCTTTATTGTTTGTAATAATAGTTCCTATTTCTAAGTCCTTAATTGCTTCAAACTGTTCTTTAGTTTTAACATTAACAATCAATCCTAATTTAGATAAATTACCACTCTTTTTATGTGCAAACTCATTCTCTTTTATTTCTTTCTTTACTAGTCTTTTTTGATCTACTTTTTCTAATATTTCTCTTCTTAATTTATTAATAATACTAACAGGTATAAAAGCATCATTATCAAGATCTATATTTACATTATCAAATTTATAAACTGTATCTCCAGTCTTATTTATTTTTTCAATAATACCCTCTTTTGTTAAAGGATTATTAATGGATTTTTGAACTATTCCGTCTTCTACAGTTATATCATCAATAACCATCTTTAATGGCTTACCCACCTTAACAAATATATCGATATTAAGTGGAATTTTCTTTTCTTCATATGACGCTAATTCTTTTAATAATTTTGAATCAGTTGTTTTAACTACAACATCTTTATTCTTTAATTTAATTGTATTGGGAATGGTAACTATTTCTCCCTTTTTTCCTAATTTAACTTGTTCATTGTTTTTATACAAATTATAAACAGTTAAACCTAAATCGCTTTCTTTAAATTTAATTCCATCTGTTAAATTCAATTCATCAGATAATTTTATTGTTACTATTTTGTTTGTAACATCAATTACTTTTCCTATTTCTACTCCTTGATGATTAGGGGTCTCACTTAAACAATCATTTTCATTAAATAAGTTTCCTAAAGTAAATCCACGATTAAATAAATAATTTAATTTGTTAACATCTTCACTTACATCACATTTAGGATTATCTATTAACTTACGATATATTCTAGTAATTAATCCCACATACTCAGGAGACTTCATTCTTCCTTCAATTTTATATGAATAAACTCTACTCTTTAATAGATCTTCGAACTTTTCAGTAGTATTTAAGTCTTTCAAACTAAGCATATATGGATTACGTTTTTGTTTAACAGAATCTATTAATAATTCATAAGGCATTCTACAACATTGTGCACATTTGCCTCTATTGCCACTTCTATTTAATACAACACTACTAAATAAACATTCACCAGAATAACTCATACATAAGGCTCCATGTATAAACGTTTCAACTTCTAGTTTTGTTTTCATTTTATTTATATCTTCTAAAGATACTTCTCTAGCCATAATGATTCGACTAAAACCTAGCTCTTCTAAAAAGCTAGCAGAATAATCATCTAAATTATGCATTTGTGTAGAACCATGTATCTCTAAATCAGGAAATTTATTATGAAGAATATATGCTAAACCAATATCTTGAACTATAAGAGCATCTACACCACAACTAATTAAAAATCTTATATATTTAATTACATCTTTTATCTCTGAATCCAAGATTAAAGTATTAACAGTAACATTAATTCTAACTCCATACTTATGAGCATACTCGATTGCATACTTCATCTCTTCGTCATTAAAATTCTTAGCATAACTTCTAGCTCCATATAAAGATCCAGCCATATATACTGCATCCGCACCATTATGAATAGCCTGCTTTAAAGCTTCCATTGATCCAGCTGGAGACAATAGTTCTTTCTTCATAAAATCACCAAGGTAATTGTATCAAATTACACAAAAAAAAGATACTTAACAGTTATTAAGTATCTTAATTAAATCCATTTTGAAATATAAATTGTTCTTGTTGTAAATTCTTCATAATTATCAAAGATTCTAATAATTGATTTAATAAATTCTTTAATAATATTATCTTTTTCACTAAGTCTTATTTGTGTTATTTCTCTATTTAATTGATTATGGAAAATATAATCATCAACATATTTATTTAATATCTTATCAACACTTTTAATTAATTCTTTATCTTCTTCAGATGAAACATTAGACTCTAAAACATACTCTTGATAAATATCAACAATCTTATTTGCTAACACATCATCACTATCGAATTCAAAATTTATAATCTTATAATAATTTGGACATAACTTTAAAACTTCTTTTTTATTCATCTATAACCACTACCCTAACTATAATAAAATCATAGCATTTAATGGTGTAAATGTAAAGTATATTGGAGAAAAAAATAAAGATATATGCTATAATATTTTTGGTGATTTTATGAAAGATGATTGTCTATTTTGCAAAATTGCAAACAAAAAAGAAAAATCAAAAATATATTATGAAGATGATCTTGTAGTAGTATGCTTAGATGCCTTTCCAAATGTATCAGGTCATAGTTTAATAATACCTAAAAAACACTACACGGATGTTACTGAATTACCAGATGAATTGGTAGTTCATATTCATAAAATAGCAAATCAAATAAGACCAATGCTAATGGAAAAATTTAATAAAGAAGGATTTACTACTTTATATAATTATGGCAATACTCAAATTATCAAACATTTTCACTTACATTTGATGCCAAATAATTTTAAAGAAGAAGTTAAAGAAGTAACGAATCCTGATGATGCATTTAAAATAATTAAGGGTGAGTAAAATGACATCGAGAAGAATTAAAAGAAAAGTAAAAAAATTATTAATTGTACTTCTTTTAGTGCTAATTATTGCTGGCTGCTTTGGAGGTTATAAAATGTATAAAAAAATAAAAGCTAATAGACAAAATAATCCACATCAGGAAGTAACTCCCGAACCAGAACCACCAAAAGAAGTATGGCCAAAAGTATATAAAGCATCTTTAGTAGCAACTGGTGATGCTCTACTACATAACGCATTAGTAAATGATGCCCATAATGTTGCAAATGATACGTATGATTTCACAAATGAAACATCAATGATAAACGACATTATTTCCAAATATGATATCGCTTATTACAATCAAGAAACAGTCTTTGGTGGAAAACAAGAAAGTAGATTTAATTGTAAAAATATGCCACGCGGTTACTGTTCTTATCCAACTTTCAATAGCCCTTCCGAATTTGGAGATGCAATGATTAAAGCTGGATTTAACATGGTATCGCTTGCATCAAATCATACAGCTGACTGTACAACGGCTAGCAAAACTTGTTTAACAAACGCTTATAACTATTGGGCTGAAAAAGCTGAAAAAGAAAACGTCATATTTGATGGAATTAATATTGATGAAACAAAAGAAAACAAATATAACATTGGCGAAGTAAATGGTATTAAATATGGATTCTTAAATTATACAAATACTTTAAACGGGTTAGATGGTTATGTTAGAAATTTCCCTTACATGATAGATCAATATAGTGAAGAAGTTGTTGATAAAGAAGTTGCGGAATTAAAAGAAAAAGTTGATGTAGTAATTGTTGCAATGCACTGGCATAAAGATTCACCTGAATATGAGATGAATCCAACAAAAGCAAATAAAGCAATTGCTCAGCATCTTGCAGATATTGGTGTAAATATTGTTCTAGGAACATATTCTCACTGCTTACAACCATTTGATATTTTAGAAAATGGAACGGTTGTATTCTATTCATTAGGAAACTTCATTTCAAACCAAGGAGTATTATCTAAACCAGGATATTTATATGGAGGTATATCTAAAGGTGTTATTGGTGTATTAGCATCAATGGATATAACTAAAACAGTAAATGAAGATGGTACACAAGAAATTAAAGTTGACAACTTTGGAGCTGATTTATTATATACATACAACACCAGCTCATATAAAGATTATAAAGCTATACCATTTAGCAAAATGAATAGCACTTATAACAAAAACTATGTTTCTATATATGAAAAATATACAGCTGTATTAACAAGACTAAATAACAATATTACAATTGCTCCATATCCAGGAATGCCTGAAAAAGTAGCAACTCCAGAAGTAACTCCGGAAGAAACTACTACTAATGAGACAACACCTGCTGAACAAACATAAAAAAGTTAGGATTAAATCCTAACTTTTTATTTGCGTTAATGTTTAACACTTATTCTTATAATTTCATTCATATCATCATCGTTAGCAATGATATTTTTATGCATTTCTCCGCATTTACGACATTTATATATAATCTTATATGTATCTTTAAATTTCTCTATTCCTATAGGTTCTAAAAGGCCTTTACAAGGATTTAATCTATCTCCAGGATTAATATCTACATGAAGCGAAAATAAACACTTAGGACAATGATCTCTTGATGTATATCCAAGTTTATCTATTTTCTCTCCACAATTTAAACAAATAAATCCTTCATCTAATTCATTAAACTTTTTCATAAAATCACAACAATATAATAACATAAAAAAAGAAAATTAATTTAATTTTCTTTGTCTTACTCTAGCCATTTCGGGAGTTAAAAAACTATAATCAACATTTTCTTTCTTTAAAGAAGCAAGCAAACTTTTCTTTTGTTCTTTTAACTTAGCTGCATCCTGTAATGCGATTCTTGTCATATTAACGCCATCAATTTTAGGAAAACAACCAACAATACCCTTTATGCATACATACATTGCTTCTAATTTGCTCTCATCATCAGTTGCAGCCTTCTCACAAACATCTCCCAATCTTTTCATATATTTAGGAGTACAAAATGAATTTGGAGCATCTGTTATATCCTCAACAGTTCTAAAAATATCAGTATTGACAAAATGTGCTTCGTTTTTAGAAACCCTTCTTTTTAACACTCTAAATATAGCTTCCAATTTTGCTAATCTTTCAGCTAAATTTCTATCATCAAAGCCATCAACTCCATATAAACGGTCTTTATTAATTCTATCTATTTCACTTTTAATTTTAACTATCTCCTCTAAGAAAGCTTTTTTAACAAAACTAGGACCATCTTCATTACAAATGATTACTTCGCTAAATAATAAATTTCCATGTAAATTATCCTTTTCACAAGTATTAACATATTTAAAATATGTTTCCATAAGAAGCTGGCCTGAAGGTTTAGGAGTAATCAAGTATTTAGATATATCTTTTCCTCTTTTAGAAATTGCTTCATTTTCTCTTTCCATAAAAGAATCAAATCCACAACCATTTTTTGAAAATCTTCTTTCAATTTCTGCTTTAGCAGCATCTCTAAGTAGAGTATCATATTCTTCATTTAAAACAATAAAAGATAATTCTGATAATGATAGTTTAAATAATTCTTTTTTTCTAGGTAATAACATAATAACCCTCCTGTATATTTGTATTATATCATACAGAGTCCATATTTCATAAGAAAAAGAGCATTATTACTAATGCTCTTTTTATTCATTAAAATGAATCTACGTTAATTTTAACTCTAGGTTGGTTATCAATATAACACTTAGCTTGAATTAATGTTCTAACAGCGCTTATTGTGTTACCATTTTTACCGATTAACATTCCTTTATCAGAATCACTAACGAT